>NZ_JAALED010000501.1:0-188 GCF_014145155.1 Dietzia sp. B19
CGCGCCGAAGCCCACGCCGAGCGCGATCCAGACGGCCGACCAGGTGGCGGCTTCCCGGACGCCGATGACGTGAGCCTTGCGGTGGGCGACGAGGTCGATCGCCAGCATCAGGATGATGAAGGCCAAGACGGCAAGCCAGATCCAGAGGGGTGTGTGCATTGTGGGACCTTTCGATCAGTGGGTGATCG
>NZ_JAALED010000501.1:198-1578 GCF_014145155.1 Dietzia sp. B19
CCCAGACAGCCGACCATGTGGCGGCTTCTCGGACGCCGATGACGTGAGCCTTGCGGTGGGCGACGAGGTCGATCGCCAGCATCACGATGATGAACGCCAGGACGGCAAGCCAGAGCCAGAGGGGGGTGTGCATAGTCAGGGACCTTTCGATCAGTGGGTGATCGAAGGTCTCTCCCGGCCCTGTCGGGCCCGCTCCGCCGGGTCCGAGGACCGTAGTGACGACGAAACGCGTGAGGGATACTCCCCTTCTGGTGGAGCAAGGCTAGCGCAAGAACGGAGTCGGCTTCAAGAGCGTCTTCGGCAGGAGCCGAGGGGGGCCTCAGGGCCGGACGTAACGTCACCGACTTTCCTAAGAGGAGCTTAAGGTGAGGTCGGCCGTCGCGCGCCGTCACTCCTACCCCGCGCCCCACGGCCCGCCACTCACCCCAGCGAGCGGGCTCGACGCCCCTCGCCTGCAGACAGGGACCACATGACCTCACGCACCACCCGCTCCATCGCCACCGGCGCCGCCGCACTGCTCATCGCATCAGGGCTGGCCGTCGGCACCGGGGCCGCGGTCGCCAGCGCCGTACCCTCCGCGTGCGCCACCGCCCAGACCGTGACCTTCAACGACATCAACACCCTGGGCACCAACTACTACCTCAACAAAGAGGTCGTGGGTGACGGGACCGCGGCCCCCGGCGGCACAGTGACGTTCCGGACCACGGTCAGCGGTGCAGGCGCGCTCGTGACGGCGATCCAGGACTTCCACCCCGCCGGGTTCGAGTTGGTCCAGGCCCGCTCGAGCGTGTGGTACCTGCTCGGTGGGCAGACGTGGACCACCGTCACCAACGACGTGACCCGCGATTCGGCGACCAACTCGGTCCGCTACTCGGGCGCCGGCTGGACCACCGCCGGCAACGCCAAGGCCACGCTCGAGACCACCTACCGCGTGCCCGCCGACGCGACCCCGGGCGAGGTGCTCAACACCGGCGCCGCCACGAATCTGGCGCTGGTGAGCGGCTACAGAGTGGCCAACCCCATCAACACCTGCGTGACCATCCGCGAGCCCAACCCGACCGAGGTCGTGACCGGCAGCCTCGACGGGCTGGGCCTGGGATCGGTGACCTCCGGGTCGACCGCCCTCGGCGACATCGGGGCCGACCCGGCCACGTTCTCCGCCGACCTGATCAACGGGCTCGACCTGGGGCAGCTGATCGGCGCGGCCGCGGGGAGCTGATCGCGGGGGCGTGGCGGCGGCGGACGTCGTCGTCGTCCTGATCGGTGTGATCGGCGCGGCGGCAACCTACTGACGGTGCCTGACCGGCGGCACCCGTTCGGCGGCAACAAATTCACGGTGTCTGACCGGCGGCAACAGGGGCCGGCTCGCTCTACGGCGAG
>NZ_JAALED010000501.1:1634-3584 GCF_014145155.1 Dietzia sp. B19
TGAGGCTGGATGCGGGTTGCTGTCGGTGCCAGTTCGAGAGTCGAGCCCGACCGATGGCGAGATCGGCAGGCTCTACAGGGCGGGGCCGGTAGCGCCCATAATTGGTCGCTATCCACTACTTGGCCTATAGCCGAGGTGCTAGAGGTACGGACTATTAATCCAAAGTTCGTTGGTTTGACGGCGACTTGTTCAGTCAGCCGTCCGGTGGTCGATAGGTGGCATTATCGGCGCCGCCACTGCCGGGCGGAGCGGCGGATCACTCGAGGGTCATCGCGGGGTGTCGGCTACGACGGCGTGGGGTTGGTGAGCCACCAGACGATCACCTCGTGCGTTAGCTCGGCGATGCGGCCCTCGCCCGTGGAGCCGTCGCCCCACAGGGGCAGGTCGACCCAGATGCGCAGTGGCGCCCCGCCGATCACGGGGACGTCGACATGGGCGAGCGGGCGGTGCTCCGGCACGAGTTGATACCTGTTGACCGTCCAACAGACGTGCAGCGGCACGAGGCCCGTCAGGCAGGACACCTGGCGGTGGGGTTCGATCGGGGTCAGCACGCGGGTGCCGGGGGCCGCCGGATCCCAGAACGCCGGGTCGGAGGGGCCCAGCACATCGGTCATGATCTCGGGCGTCAGCGCTCCCGGTGGGGACGCTGGCGTGTCCGGTCCGGCGTCTGCCGGGTCGGCGAGGGCAGGAGGGGTGCCGAGAGCGGTCGCTGCAGCGGCGACTGCCATCGCGAGGCCGAGGCGCCGGCGGGTGGGCGAATTCCGGGGTCCGGCTGGGGAGCTCATGACCCCACTTTCACAGACTGGTCAGCGACGTGAACATGCACAGGCTAATCTGAGCTTCTTCTCACCGGAGCCACATCTGTGGCCTGCACCCCTCGAGGTCCTCACCCATGATCCGTCGTTCGCTCGCCGCCCTCGGCCTGGCCGCTGTCGCCGCTCTCGGCACCGCCCCCTCGGTCACAGCCGCCGAAATGCAGGTCGGATCGGGCGTCATCGCCCTGCCCGAGTTCGCCCCCGTCGTCGTCCCCGCCCCGATGGGTTTCGACGCGGCAGCACTGCCGCTGCTGCCGTTCCCGTTTGTCTGGTCCGTGCATTTCGTGCCGGCACCGGGCGTGGCGGCCCCCGCGCCCGCGCCGGGTGTGGCGGCTCCTTCGCCCGCCCCCGCACCCCGACTTTCGGGATGCCGGGAGGCGTGGAACCTCGGCGTCGCGCCCATGCATCGCGGAAGCAGGTTCTACGACCCGTCGATGGACGGCGACAACGACGGGATCGCCTGCGAGCGGGATCCCCGCTAGTCCATGCGGACTCCGTCGGAGCCCTCCGGCATTCGTCGCGAGCGCGGCTTGAATACTCATCTAACGTTAGCGGGAACACTCCATTCGGCGTCGTCACCTGCTCCGGGCAGTAGGCGCCGATCGCTGCCCCAACCAGGATGTGAGGGTTCGACACCGGATGGGTGGACCGTCAGCCTGTAGGGGCCATAGAAGTAGTAAATGCGAGTTCACTCGTCGTGCCCGGTGGCTGCGGGCAGTTCGAGTGGCGGTGGCCCTCGTCGTCGTCGGTTCCCCGAGTGCACCGGGGGAGCGCCCCAGCTCTGGCCGCCGGGAGGAGCCTCGGTCCATGAATGTTTGAGGCGCCTCGAATTCAGGTCGTAGCGTGGTCCCATGGCTGGGATCACCGCGCGGCGTGTGGTCGTCGCACTCGACTGCCCCGGTGCTCGAGAGCTCGCCGAGTTCTACGCGTCGATGCTCGGCTGGCGGATTCGCGACAACGTCGAATATTCGGACTGGGTCGACGTCCTGCCGCCAGAAGGTGAGCTGGGCACGGTCGCGCTCGAGTGCCAGACCGTCTCCGTCTGGCGCGCGCCGACCTGGCCCGAGGGACCGGTCCCCACGCAGGTGCACCTCGACTTCTACGTGGACTCGATCGCCGACTCCGAGCCGGCCGT
>NZ_JAALED010000502.1:0-3005 GCF_014145155.1 Dietzia sp. B19
CCGCCGAGGCGATCGCCGGTGGGGCGAGGGTGGTCTTCCCGGTGCCGGGCGGGGCCTGGACGACCGCGGTGCCCCTGGTGGCGAGGGCGTCCCGCAGGGCGGGCAGCGCGGCGGCGAAGGGCAGTCCGTGGCCGATCCGGTCCAGATCGAAGGGGGTCACGTCCCCGCTCCGTCCACCCGTGTCATGTCCACGACCCTAGGCGCCGACGACGGAAGTCCGTGCCCCGGCGCACGGATCGGCGGCGTTCGCTGTCGGCGTACACGGATCTGCAATGGATCCCCGACCTGCCGCGTTGAACCCTGGTGACGGACCCGCTCCCGCTCCTGCGGTGCAGCGCGTCAGACACGGCCACTAGAGTGGACGGAACCCGAGGAATGTGAGGTAGCACGATGTTCGAACGGTTTACCGACCGCGCGCGTCGCGTCGTCGTCCTGGCCCAGGAAGAGGCCCGGATGCTCAACCACAACTACATCGGCACCGAGCACATCCTGCTGGGTCTCATCCACGAGGGCGAGGGAGTGGCCGCCAAGGCACTCGAGTCCCTGGGGATCTCGCTGGAAGCGGTGCGGAGTCAGGTCGAGGAGATCATCGGCCAGGGCCAGCAGGCGCCCAGCGGGCACATCCCGTTCACGCCGCGGGCCAAGAAGGTCCTGGAGCTGAGCCTGCGCGAGGCGCTGCAGCTCGGCCACAACTACATCGGCACCGAGCACATCCTGCTCGGCCTCATCCGTGAGGGCGAGGGCGTCGCCGCCCAGGTGCTGGTCAAGCTCGGAGCGGACCTCACCCGGGTCCGCCAGCAGGTCATCCAGCTGCTGTCGGGCTACCAGGGCAAGGAGGCCGAGGCCACGGGCGCCCCCGCCGGCACCGGTGGTCGCGAGTCCGGTACGCCGTCGTCCTCGACGGTGCTGGACCAGTTCGGTCGCAACCTCACGCAGGCCGCCATGGAGGGCAAGCTCGACCCGGTCGTCGGCCGCGCCAAGGAGGTCGAGCGCATCATGCAGGTGCTCTCCCGGCGCACCAAGAACAACCCGGTGCTCATCGGCGAGCCCGGCGTGGGCAAGACCGCGGTCGTCGAGGGCCTGGCCCAGGCCATCGTCAACAACGAGGTCCCCGAGACCCTCAAGGACAAGCAGGTCTACTCGCTCGACCTGGGGTCCCTGGTGGCCGGTTCCCGCTACCGCGGTGACTTCGAGGAGCGCCTGAAGAAGGTGCTCAAGGAGATCAACCAGCGCGGCGACATCATCCTGTTCATCGACGAGATCCACACCCTCGTCGGCGCGGGTGCCGCCGAGGGTGCGATCGACGCCGCGTCGATCCTCAAGCCCAAGCTGGCCCGCGGTGAGCTGCAGACCATCGGCGCCACCACGCTCGAGGAGTACCGCAAGCACATCGAGAAGGACGCGGCGCTCGAGCGTCGTTTCCAGCCGGTCCAGGTCCCGGAGCCCAACGTGGAGCTGTCCATCGAGATCCTCAAGGGTCTGCGGGACCGCTACGAGGCCCACCACCGCGTCACCATCACGGACGCCGCCCTGGCCGCGGCGGCCCAGCTCGCGGACCGGTACATCAACGACCGCTTCCTCCCGGACAAGGCGATCGACCTCATCGACGAGGCCGGCGCCCGCATGCGGATCAAGCGGATGACCGCTCCGCCGGACCTGCGGGAGTTCGACGAGAAGATCGCGGAGGCCCGCCGTGAGAAGGAGTCCGCGATCGACGCGCAGGACTTCGAGAAGGCCGCGGGCCTGCGGGACACGGAGAAGAAGCTCATCGCCGAGCGCTCGGAGCGCGAGAAGCAGTGGCGTGCGGGCGACATGGATGTGGCCGCCGTGGTCGACGAGGAGCAGATCGCGGAGGTCCTGGGCAACTGGACCGGGATCCCCGTGTTCAAGCTCACCGAGGAGGAGACCACGCGTCTGCTCCGCATGGAGGACGAGCTGCACAAGCGGATCATCGGCCAGGAGGACGCCATCAAGGCCGTCTCCCGGGCCATCCGCCGCACGCGGGCCGGTCTCAAGGACCCCAAGCGTCCCTCGGGTTCGTTCATCTTCGCCGGCCCGTCCGGTGTCGGTAAGACGGAGCTCTCCAAGGCGCTGGCGAACTTCCTGTTCGGCGAGGACGACGCGCTCATCCAGATCGACATGGGCGAGTTCCACGACCGCTTCACCGCGTCCCGTCTGTTCGGCGCACCTCCCGGGTACGTCGGCTACGAGGAGGGCGGCCAGCTCACGGAGAAGGTCCGGCGCAAGCCGTTCTCGGTGGTCCTGTTCGACGAGATCGAGAAGGCCCACTCCGAGATCTACAACACGCTGCTGCAGGTGCTCGAGGACGGCCGTCTCACCGACGGGCAGGGCCGCATGGTGGACTTCAAGAACACCGTGTTGATCTTCACCTCCAATCTGGGCACGAGGGACATCTCCAAGGCGGTCGGGATGGGCTTCCAGTCCTCCGACAACACCGAGGACGCCTACGAGCGGATGAAGCAGAAGGTCAACGACGAGCTCAAGAAGCACTTCCGGCCCGAGTTCCTCAACCGGATCGACGAGATCGTGGTGTTCCACCAGCTCACCAAGGCTCAGATCGTGGAGATGGTCGACCTCATGGTCAGCCGCGTCGGCGTGGCGCTCAAGGCCAAGGACATGACCATCGAGATCACGGACCGGGCCAAGGAGCTTCTCGCCAAGAGGGGTTTCGATCCGGTATTGGGTGCGCGGCCGCTGCGTCGCACCATCCAGCGCGAGATCGAGGACACGCTGTCGGAGAAGATCCTCTTCGGCGAGGTCGCGGCCGGCGAGCTCATCACCGTCGACGTCGAGGGCTGGGACGGGGAGTCCGACAAGACCGAGGACGCCCGGTTCACGTTCACCGGGGTCCAGCGCCCGGACGCCGGGTCCCGCGAGGGTGAGGAGATCACCGCCAGCGTCGCACCCACCGGTGAGGCCGGCCCGGGCGACTCGCTCCCGCCCAGCTCGGGCGGCTTCGGTGGCGCAGCCCCCGGCGGCCCGTC
>NZ_JAALED010000503.1:0-1535 GCF_014145155.1 Dietzia sp. B19
CCCCGACCCGGTTCCGGTCCGGGCTCGCGCTCCGGGTCGTCCTCGGGACCGGGTGCCGGGTCCGGTGCCGGAACGTCCGGGGGATCCGGTTCCGAGAAGATCGCCGCGAGCCCCCGCCGGCCGGTCCGCCGCCGGGCCGCGCGGTTCTGGAACGACGTCCTCACCACACCGGGGCGGATGTCGGTGTTCGCGGTGGCGGCGATCGTCACCATCCTGCTCGGCGGGACCGTGGCGTCGCAGACCATCACCCAACGCCAGAGCCACCACGAGACCCTGCTGGCCGAGGTCGAGCCCGTCGCCAACGCCTCCCAGACGCTGTACAGCTCCCTGACCATCGCCGACTCGGCAGCCAACACCGCCTTCATCACCGGCGGGATAGAACCCGCCGAGCTCAGGGAGCGCTACCTCCAGGCCATCGCCACCTCGTCGGCGTCGATCATCGCCGCCTCCCTGGGCCTCGACCGAGCCGACGAGGAGTCCATCGACCAGTTGGCGCACATCAACGCCCAGTTGACCACCTACACCGGACTCGTGGAGACGGCACGGACCAACAACCGGGTCGCCAACCCTGTCGGCTCGGCGTACCTCGCGTCGGCGTCGACGCTCATGCAGGACACGATCCTGCCCGCGGCCGCCGACCTGTACGACCGCCAGTCCACGTCGGTGGGCGAGTCCGACCGCGAGTGGTCCTCGCCGCCGTGGGGTTCCTTCATCCTGCTGGGGATGGCGATCGCGGTACTGGTGCTGCTGCAGCAGTGGCTGTGGAAGATCACCGGGCGGCGGATCAACCCGGCGTTGGGGCTGGCCTCGCTGCTCATGGTGGCGACCTTCCTGCTCACCATGATCGCCGGCTTCCTGGCCGCCAACAACAACGCGCGCGGCCTGTCCGAGGGCGCGGCACCGATGAACGAGCTCACCCGGCAGCGGATCGACGCCCAGAAGGTCCGCGCGCAGGAGACGCTCAACCTGGTGCGCCGGACCGATCCCGAGGGGTCGGCCGCCGAGCGGGCCGCCATCCTCAGCGGCGTCCGTGACTCGTTGACCGTCTACCTCGACCCGGACGAACAGTCCCGCAGCCGCATCAGCCTCGACGGCGACGGTGCCGTCACCAGCGCGATCGAGGCCCTGGACGACTGGATGGCCGCCCAGAACCGCGCCGATTCGCTCTACCAACAGGGCGACTACCAGGGCGCCATCACCATCTCCTCGGGCCAGGAGGAGGGCGATTCCGGTGCCGCGTTCGACGAGTTCGACGAGTCCATGCAGGACGCCATCGAGGAAGCCCGCGACACGCTGCGCACGCGCATCGACAACGCGCGGCGCACCTCCGCCACCGGGCCGGACCTGATCATGGCCTTGTCCGCCCTGGCCGCGTTCGCCGTGGTCGTGGGCATCGCACCCCGGATCAGGGAGTACCTGTGAGCGCGCGGATGAGGTGGTGGGCCGGGCGGCGGACCGCCCGCGTGGTGACCGGGGGCGTTCTGGTCGCCGCCCTGGCGCTCGCCGGAGCGTGCGGGGTCGACGACGACGAGGCG
>NZ_JAALED010000504.1:0-2015 GCF_014145155.1 Dietzia sp. B19
TGGAGGTCGTCCTCAAGGACATCGACCAGTCCGCCGCCGAGCGGGGCAAGGGCTATTCGGAGAAGCTCGTCGCCAAGACCGTCGCCCGCGCCGCCGAGGGCGAGGCCCGGGACGCCGCGCAGGCGAAGGGCGAGGCGCTCCTGGCGCGCATCACCCCCACCACCGACGCCGCGGCCGCCTCCGGTGCGCAGGCCGTCATCGAGGCCGTGTTCGAGGACCCCGAGGTCAAGGAGACGGTGTTCGCGGAGATCGCGCCGCACATCGCCCCGGACGCGCTGCTGTGCTCCAACACCTCGACCCTTCCCATCACCATGCTCGCGGGCGGCGTGGACCGGCCGGCCGACTTCATCGGCCTGCACTTCTTCTCGCCCGTCGACAAGATGCCGCTGGTCGAGATCATCAAGGGCGCCGAGACCTCGGAGGATGCCCTCGGGCGCGCCCTGGCACTGGTCGCGCAGATCGGCAAGACCCCCATCGTCGTCAACGACTCCCGCGGGTTCTTCACCTCGAGGGTCATCGGGACCTTCACCAGTGAGGGCATGGCGCTGCTCGCCGAGGGCGTCCCCGCGCCCACCGTCGAACAGGCCTCCTCGCAGGCCGGCTACCCGGCGCCGGTGCTCGCGCTGATGGACGAGCTCACGTTGACCCTGCCCCGCAAGATCCGTGACGAGACCCGCCAGGCGGCCGAGGCAGAGGGCCGGCCGCTGCCCGACCACCCGGGCAACGCCGTGCTCGACACGATGATCGACGAGTACGACCGCAAGGGCCGCTCCACCGGCGCCGGCTTCTACGAGTACACCGACGGCAAGCGCTCCGGACTCTGGCCGGGCCTGGCGGAGGCTTTCGGCCCCGCCACCGAGATCCCGCTGCAGGACGCGATCGACCGGATGTTGTTCGCCGAGGCGATCGAGACCGTCAAGTGCCTCGACGAGGGCGTGCTGGAGACCACCACCGACGCCAACGTCGGCTCGATCCTGGGCATCGGCTTCCCGGGCTGGACCGGCGGCGTCGCCCGCTACATGGACCAGTACCCGGGCGGCCTGCCCGGCTTCGTCGCCCGCGCCGAGGAGCTCGCCGAACGCTACGGGGACCGTTTCACCCCGCCGGAGTCCCTGCGGTCCAAGGCCGCCTCCGGCGGCACCTACGAGGAGGTCCAGCCGTGATCCGTACCCGCTTCACCGAGGAGTTCGGCGTCCGTCATCCGATCGTCCAGGGCGGCATGATGTGGGTCGGCCGCGCCGAACTCGCGGCCGCCGTGTCCGAGGCGGGGGCGCTGGGAATCATCACCGGGCTCACCCAGCCGACGCCCGAGGACCTGGTCCGCGAGATCGCCCGGTGCCGGGAGATGACCGACCAGCCCTTCGGGGTCAACCTCACGATCCTCCCGTCGATCACGCCGCCCCCGTACGCGGAGTACCGCCAGGCGATCGTCGAGTCGGGCGTGAAGATCGTCGAGACCGCCGGGTCCAACCCCAAGGACCATCTCCCTGTCTTCCACGACGCCGGCGTCAAGGTCATCCACAAGTGCACCTCCGTGCGGCACGCACTCAAGGCTGAGAAGCTCGGCGTGGACGCCGTCTCCATCGACGGCTTCGAGTGCGCCGGACATCCCGGTGAGGACGACGTCCCCGGTCTGGTGCTCATCCCCGCCGCGGCGGCCCGGCTGACCATCCCGATGCTGGCGTCCGGAGGCATCGCCGACGCCCGCGGCCTCGTGGCCGCACTGGCCCTGGGGGCCGACGGCGCCAACATGGGGACGCGGTTCATGTGCACGGCCGAATCGCCGGTCGCGGACCAGGTCAAGCAGCAGATCGTCGCCAACTCCGAGCTCGACACCACGCTCATCTTCCGCACGCTGCACAACACCGCGCGGGTCGCGGCGAACGCCGTCTCGGCGGAAGTGGTGGCCAGGGAGGCCGAGGGCGTGGAGTTCTCCGACATCCAGCACCTCGTCGCCGGGGCCCGGGGCCGCAAGGTTTTCGAAGACGGCGACCTGGACGCCGGCATCTGGTCGG
>NZ_JAALED010000505.1:0-3199 GCF_014145155.1 Dietzia sp. B19
CGTCGGGCCGCAGTCCGCGCGCCGCCATGTCCCGGCCCGTGAGCCTGGCCTGGAGGTGGCCGGTCTCGGAGAGCCGGTCGTAGTCGCCGCTCCCGAACGAGGCCTGCCCGTGGCGGACCAGGTGGATGGCCCCCATCAGCGATCGACCCCCGTCACGTGCGGTTCCCCGTCCCCGGCAGGCCACCGAGGAGCCCGCCGATCTTCTGGCGCGCGTCGTGCACCCCGCCCGCGAGCAGCGGCAGGACGACCCTGGGCACCGCGAGCAGCTCAGGGATCACGTCGCGCGGGCTGATCCGGGTGGGCGTCAGCCGCCCCTCGCCGGTGCGGATGATGCGCAGGCACCGCTGTTCGAGGAACCCCACCGCGGGCCGGAACGCGCGGAACGCCGGGTTCGTCGTCTGACCGTGGAAGAAGCGGTGGTTGATCTGCTGGGCGATCACCGCGAGGCGGAACAGTCCGAAGACCTCGTAGAACCGCCAGTCGTCCTCGCTGATCTCCAGGCCCGACCGCTCGGCGTAGCGCTCGACGACCTCCCACCGGGTGAGCATCCCGGGCGCGTGCGTGGGCTGGCGCCGGAACGCCTTGAACACCGGGCCGTCCCCGTCCTCGACCCAGTAGGCCAGGGCACCACCCAGATCCATGAGCGGGTCACCGACGGTCGCCATCTCCCAGTCCAGGACGCCGATGACGGAGGTGACGTCGCCGGGGTCCAGAACCAGGTTGTCGAAGCGGAAGTCGTTGTGGACCAGGCAGTGGCCCACGTCGTCCGGCTGATTGGCGTCCAGCCACTTCATCACCGGCGCGAAGTCGGGCACGTCGGGGGTCCGCGCGCGGCGGTAGCGGGCCGACCACCCCTCGACCTGCCTGCGCACGTAGCCCTCGCCACGGTCGAGGTCGTCCAGGCCGGCGGCCCGGACGTCGACGGCGTGCAGGTCCACCAGGGCGTCGACCGCCCGTTCGGACAACCTCCGGATCGTGGCCCTGTCCGAGCGGAGTTCCCGGGGGATGTCCTTGCGCAGGATCGTGCCCTCGAGTCGCTCCATCACGTAGAAGTCGGACCCGATCACCGAGTGGTCGTCGCAGAACCCCACCATGCGGGGCACCAGAGGGTACACCGGGCGGAGCGCCGACTGGACGCGGTACTCGCGTTTCATGTCGTGGGCACCGCGGGCCTTGGTGCCGGCCGGCGGGCGGCGCAGCACCAGGTCCACGCCGGGATATCGCAACACGTAGGTGAGGTTGGACGCGCCTCCCGAGAACTGGCTCACCTCGGGGATGACCGGCTCGTCGTCGTCACCCAGGTCCACTCCCGCCAGGACGTCCGCGTGGTCGGGGGTGACGGAACGCAGCCAGGCCGCGACCGCCTCCACGTCGAACGCGTCCTCACGGCGCACCGCGCCGGCACCGGGGATCCGGCGGCTCAGGGGCGAGGCCCCGTGCGGTCGACTCATCGGCGCGACTCTGCTTCTGTAGTGGCTCCGGCGGCGTCGCGGTACGGCGCGAGCATCGCCCGGGCGACCACGCCCAGGTGGACCTCGTCGGGCCCGTCGGCAAGGCGCAGCGAGCGCGCGGTGGCGTAGGCGCCCGCGAGCGGGAAGTCGTCGCTCATCCCGCCGCCCCCGTGCAGCTGCAGGGACATGTCGATCACCTTCTGGGCCATCTTCGGCACGGCGGCCTTGATGGCACTGACCTCCACGGCCGCCTGCCCCTCGGTGTCGAGCTTCCAGGCGGCGTGCTGCACCAGCAGGCGGGCCTGGTCGATGGCGATCCTGGCCTCGGCGAGCCGCTCCCGGTTCCCGCCCAGGTTGACGACGGGTTTGCCGAAGGCGACCCGGCCCGAGGCACGACGGCAGGCCAGGTCGAGCGCCATCTCCGACAGCCCGATGAGCCGCATGCAGTGGTGGACGCGGCCGGGGCCGAGCCGACCCTGGGCGATCTCGGCGGCCTTACCCGGACCGGAGATGATGTTCTCCACCGGCAGGCGCACGCCGTCGAGGGACACCTCGCCGTGTCCGAGCGGCTCGTCGTAGACCCCCTGTGCGGTGAGCATGCGCTCGACACGCACCCCGGGGGCGTCCATGGGCACCAGGACCATCGAGTGGCGCAGGTAGCGGTGCGCGTCCGGGTCGGACACGCCCATGAAGATGCCGACCTCGCAGTCCGGGTGGCCGACGCCGGTGGACCACCACTTGCGACCGTCCAGCACCACCTCGTCACCCTCGACCCGCGCGGTGGCCGCCATGTTGGAGGCGTCGGAGGAGGCCACGGCCGGCTCGGTCATGAGGAAGGCGCTGCGGATCCTCCCGTCCAGGAGCGGGTCCAACCACCGGTCCTTCTGCTCCTGCGACCCGTACTTGAGCAAGACCTCCATGTTGCCGGTGTCCGGGGCGTTGCAGTTGAACACCAGGGGCGCGATGAACGACCGCCCCATCTCCTCGGCGACGGGCGCGTAATCGGTGTTGGTCAGGCCCGTCCCGCCGTGGGTGCCGTAGCGCTCGGCGTAGGGCCCCTCGTGCCCGGCGGGCAGGAAGAGGTTCCACAGTCCCTGCTCGCGCGCCCTGCTCTGCAGGTCGGTGATCCGCGGATCGACCGCCCAGGGGTCCTCGCCGGCCAGTCGGCGACGGGCGATGTCGGCGTGGATCCCCGGCTCGACCGGGGTGATGTGCGTGTCGATGAACTCGCGGACCGCCGCGGTGAGCTCGGCCGCGCGGGGTGAGGGTGAGAAGTCCATGGTGTGCATCGTGGCACACCCGGGTGAACGGGTCCGTCCCACGGCGGCGGCTCGTCGGATACCTCTGGCAGGATCGCGGGGGTGAGCGAGAACGCGCGTACCCCCCTCGCGGACCGGGTCGACCCCGTCCGCGACTGGTCGGTGCGACGCACCTACCTGGCCGGAGACTTCCGCGCCGAGGACCTGGTCGCGGCCAAGGCCGGTCGGCGGGTGTCCGTCGTGCTCCCGGCCCGGAACGAGGAGTCGACGGTCGGCGTGATCGTCGCCGCGCTCCGGTCCGAGCTGGTCGAGCGGGTGCCACTCATCGACGAGTTGGTGGTGATCGACTCCCACAGCGTCGACGGCACCGCGGAGGTGGCCCGCGCGGCCGGCGCCCGGGTGGTGGCGCAGGGGGACGTGCTGCCCGCCCTGGGGGACGTCCCGGGCAAGGGCGAGGCGCTGTGGAAGTCCCTCGCCGCCACCGACGGT
>NZ_JAALED010000506.1:0-10416 GCF_014145155.1 Dietzia sp. B19
TCGAATCGTCTGCGGTCCACGAGGTCGCACTTGTTGACCACCACGAGGTCAGCCTCAGCCAGGTGCGCCGCCAACCTCGGGTGCCGCGCCAGGGCGTCGTCGAGCCCTTCGGCGTCGACGACCTGGATCATCCCCGCGTGCCGCACCACCTCGCGCGGCACCTCGTGGACCATCCGCGACAGGATCGCCGGCTCCGCCAGCCCGCTGGCCTCGATCACCGCCAGGTCGAGCCCGTGCTCGGGGTCGGCCAGACCGGCCAGGGTGTCTCCCAGCTCGCTCGCGTCGACCTCGCAGCAGACACACCCGTTGGCCAACGAGATCATGGAGTCCACGCGCCCCGCGACCGACGTGGCGTCCACGTCGATCTCGCCGAAGTCGTTGACGATCGCGCCGATGCGCAGGCCCGGCGTGCCGGACAGCAGGTGGTTGAGCAGCGTGGTCTTGCCGGCACCCAGGTAACCGGTGAGGACCAACACGGGCAGGGGCTCACCGGGGGCGCGGCGGGCGTCCCCGCTCACGCCACCGCCCCCGGCGAGATGCCCGTGCGTGGGCTGGTCCCTCAGCGGCGCCACTCGGGCTTCCGCTTCTCGGCGAACGCCGACATCCCCTCGGTCTGGTCCTCGGTGGCGAAGAGCGCGTAGAAGGCGTTCTGCTCCGCGAGCAGCCCCTCCTCGAGCGTGGTCTCGAAGGACCGGTTGACCGCCTGCTTCGCCGCGATGGCGGTGGTCTTGCTCATCGAGGCGATCGTCCCGGCGACCTTCATGGTCTCGTCGAGCAGGTCCGCGGCGGGGACGACGCGGGTGACCAGGCCGGAGCGCTCCGCCTCGTCCGCGTCCATCTGTCGGCCGGTGAGACACAGGTCCATGGCCTTGGCCTTGCCCACCGCGCGCGTGAGCCGCTGCGAGCCGCCCATGCCCGGGATGACGCCGAGGGTGATCTCGGGCTGGCCGAACTTGGCGTTGTCACCGGCGATGATCGTGTCGCACATCATGGCGAGCTCGCAGCCGCCGCCCAGCGCGAAGCCCGACACCGCCGCGATGATCGGGGTCCGGGCGCCCGTGAGCCGCTTCCAGTCGCCGAAGAAGCGCTCGAGGTAGATGCCCGGGTAGCTCTTGTCCTTCATCTCCTTGATGTCGGCGCCGGCGGCGAACGCCTTCTCGGAACCGGTGATGACGATGCAGCCGACGCCCGGATCGGAGTCGAGGCCCTCGACCGCCTCGACGACCTCCTTCTCCATACCGCTGCTCAGCGCGTTGAGCGCCTTGGGGCGGTTGAGCGTGATCACCGCGACACGGTCGGTCTGCTCCACCAGGATGTTCTCGAACTGCTTCTCGGTCACGGACATCATTCGTCTCCAGTCTGCGTCAGGGGATACTTGGACTTCCTTGTAAAAAGTCTCCGGGGCCGATGCTAGCCGGTCATCTGGCGAGCGGTCCCCCGTTCCACAGCCCCGACCGTACGGCCTCACCGTGGTCGATGGTCGCCTCCCGGGCCGCGGGCACCAACGGCTCGTACCGCACCAGCGAACCCCAGTCCCGTGACCAGTCGTGCTCCAGATAGGTCGGCACGGTCTCGCCGGCCAGGAGCAACTCGATGAACCCGAGGGGCCCGCCACCGTCCCACGCCTGCCAGGTGTTGGTGGAACTCACCGCGAGGTCGCGATCCGGCAGGACCCGGTACTCGGGCAGCTCGTGGATACCGGCGTACTCCTCGAACGGTCGCAGACACGGGGTGTGGAAGGCCACCGCCCAGTCGGGGAGCACCGGGCGGGAGTCACCGACGAGCTCCTGCATGGTCACCAGTTCCGGCATGCGCGGCGGGGTGAACGCGATCCACCGCGACGGGTCCGGGTCCAGGTCGCGCACCACGAGCCGGATCGCCGTGGCGTCGGTGGGCAGGGTGTCGACGGGCACGCGCAGGTTCCGCCAGGACGGCGCCGGGCCGATGTCGACGGGCAGGACCGAACCGGCCGGCTCGAACCGGTCGGCTGCGGTGGCGAACTCCACGCGGATCGCGTCCGGCGCGAACGAGCCGGCCACCGCGATCGTGATGAGCGGGCTCTCCTCGTCCCGTTCGGGGAGCCGGTACCAGTCCGTGGTGGTCTCGGCGTTGAACTGCGGGCCGGTCTGGTAGCTGCCGAGCACGGGGACGCGGGCCGGGTCGAGACCGAAGGGCAGGACGGCGTGACTGCCGTTGATGCCCTCCCCCGCGCGCACCCCGCCCTCGGTGCCGGCGGTGGTGGCGGTGGCGTCGGAGTCCTCCCCGGTGCCCGGGGTGTCGGTGTCCACGGCCTGGGTGGCGGTGAGGTCGGTGGGGATGCCGTCGGGGATGAACTCCACCGGCTGCGCGCCCGCCTCGAGCTGGTCACGGGGGTCACCCACCGGGGCGAGCAGTCCCGCGTTCGCGTCGGGCTCGGCGAGCACCGTGTCGGCGATACCGCACGGCTTACCGGACAACACCCGCAGGTTCTGCAGACCGACCGAGTAGGCGGGGTACTGGTTGCGGACCGCGGCGGCCATGGAGGCCACGATGACGACGACGACGAGGGCCGCCGCGAGCCCGAGTGGGGCGTGGGAGACCTCACGCAGGACCCGGACGACCGGCCCGCGGTCGGTCTCGGCGGGCCCCGACCCCGTGGGCCGCACGAACGGCTCCCGGTAGTGGAGGACCAGCGCGAGCAGGAGGGCGACGAGCATCAGCCCGAGGAACACCGAGGAGAACGTGATCCCCGCGATCGAGGGCTGCACGCCACCCCACGGGATGCCGTAGATCGAGATGTACCACCAGCCGTTGGTGGAGGTGAAGCTCAGGGCCAGGACGAAGAACACCGCCGCGAGGAACAGCATCCGGTTGCGCAGCGACCGTGTGGCCGCCGGCAGGACGGCCATGGTCACCAGTGCCGCCAGTGCGGCGCCGATCGTGGCGAACGCACCGAAGTGGTGGGTCCACTTGGTGGGGTTGAGCGCCATGAACGCGATCGACATGGCGGCAAGACCCACGATCCGGCGGGCGGGGCCCACGGCCACGCCGGGGATCCGCCCCTTGCGGAACAGGATCGCGGCGCACGTGATCAGGGACAGGAACATCGCCAGGACCGCGAACCGCCGGGCCAGGGACCCGTCCGGAGTCGGGTTCATGAGCCACTCGTACCGCCACACCTCCTCGAACCAGCGTCCGGTGGGGCCGACGTCGCCGAGCAGCGCCGACGACTGCAGCGTGGTCACCAGGGGCTGGTCCAGGAAGATCAGGTGCAGCACGCCGAGACCGGCGGCCAGCATCGGCGCCACCGTCGGGATCCAGCCGTCGCGCCGGGCCCGCCGGATCACCAGCAGCAACAGCGGCCGGGAGGCCGCGATGATCGCCGCGATGCAGAAGGTGCCCGTGGGCGCGGCGGACAGCGTGAGCCCGCCGATGATGAAGCCGGTGGCCGCGGGAAGCAGCCGCCCGGTCGCGAGCGCCCGCTCGAGGGAGACCCAGGTGGCCAGCACGCCGAAGGCCACGATCGGCTCGGGGCGCAGCCCGTTGTTGTAGGTGAGCCAGAACGCGAGGAACACCGCGGCGGTACTCCACCGGACGGCCGAGGCGCGGCGGGCGGCGATGCCCAGTCGCGGGATCACCTCGCGGGAGAGCAGCATCCACGACGCGATGCCCAGCAGCAATGCCGGTAGCCGGAGCCACATACTGCCCACGGTGACGGAACTGATCGCCGTGTAGAGGTAGTACGGCATCCCGAACGGCGCGTACGGGGCGCCGTAGTACCGGAACACCTCCGGCATGTAGCCGCTCGAGACGGCGGCACGCGCCTCGGTGAGGATGTATCCGTCATCCGCCGTGTTGGCCCCGATGACGTGCCAGACCAGGAGCGTGGCCACGACCACCAGGTCCAGGGGACGGGGCTTCCACCACCCGCGCGGCAGCACCCGTCGTCCGACGCGTCCGTCGCGCAGGTCGAGTCGGTGCAGGGCGACCAGCGCCACGACGATCGCGAGGATCCCGACCACGATCGCGATCTGCTTGATCACGGTCGCCTGCGTGGTGTAGCGGGAGTCGACGGTGATGTCGACGGACATCCCCTCGGGCGCCGGCCCCTGCAGATCAGTGAAGACCCCGACGACCTGCGGCCGCAGATCCTGGTCGATCCGCCCGCCCACCTCCCCGTCGTCCGAGGCGAGACCGACGAACTCCGCGCCGATCGAACCGGAGTCGGCCACGACGCGGATCACCGAGCACGCCCCGGGTGAGGCGACCGCGTCAGTGGGGGCGGCCGCGACCAGCACGTTCCGGCTGCGCACCTCGACGGTGGGGCCGGCCACGGACACCACGAGCGCACGCGCGCCCGCGTTCTCTCCCGCCTGACGGGGCGCCGTGGACACGAGCACCCCGTCCTCACGGCCCTGGTCCCGGAGCTCCCCCACCGCCGCGCACGGGACGTCCACCGCCAGGTCGAGCGGGTAGTAGGCCACGAGGGGCGCCGTCACCGGGTCGAGGGTCCCGGCCTCCGGCCAGCTGATCGACGAGGTGGTCTGGGTGACCGGGAGCAGCGGGACGATGATCGCGAGGAGGATCCCGACCAGGCCGCTGACCGCGGCGACTATCCCCCACCGGGTTCCTGTACGGGACCTGTCCGGCACGTCACGGACCTCGGTGGCAGTCGATGGCATGGCGTCCACGCTATAACGAGGGACGGAGGTTCCCCGAAACGACGAACGCGCCGGAGGGAAACCCTCCGGCGCGCTGCGCTCTCGGTGGCCAGAGTCGGGATCGAACCGACGACCTTCCGCTTTTCAGGCGGACGCTCGTACCAACTGAGCTACCTGGCCATAAGACCACCGGCGCATCCGGTAAACCGAATGCGCCGGTTGTCTCCTGCGACCCTGACGGGACTCGAACCCGCGACCTCCGCCGTGACAGGGCGGCGCGCTAACCAACTGCGCCACAGGGCCGTGCTTTTCGCACGAGACAGAACAGTAATCGACGCCCACGCCGGACGCAAATCGCGAAACCGGCGGTGGTTCCGGGGCAGCTCGGAACGGGTTCGGTGGATCCCGGTGGCGACGCCCGGGGCGCCAGAGAGGGGGCCGACGACACCGTGCCCGCAGATGAGAGAAGTCCCGGCCGCCGACGAACGGTGACCGGGACTCCTGACCTCGTACCCCCTACGGGATTCGAACCCGCGCTGCCGGCGTGAAAGGCCGGTGTCCTAGGCCGCTAAACGAAGGGGGCGTACGCCACGTCCGGGATCGCCGGGCCGCAGCGGGTTCGAGTTTAGGGCACGGCCCAGCAGACGTCTAAACCAACCACGCCCGAGCCGACGCCCGTCGGCGCGAACGGGGACGGTATCGTGACCGACGCCCCTATAGCTCAGTTGGTAGAGCTACGGACTTTTAATCCGCAGGTCGTCGGTTCGAGCCCGACTGGGGGCACCACGATCGGCCGGGCGGCACAGGGCGCCCCCATTGGACCTGGCCCGCCCCGCGCTGGGACACTCGGATCATGTCCGCACCCACCGCCACCGGCGGGCCCGCCCTGCGCATCGGCCCCCTCGAGCTCGCCTCACCGGTCGTCCTGGCGCCGATGGCGGGCGTCACCAATGTCGCCTTCCGCACGCTGTGCCGCGAACTCGAACGTGAGCAGCAGGGTTCGGTGTCCGGGCTCTACGTCTGCGAGATGGTGACGGCGCGGGCGCTCGTCGAACGCCAGCCGGGAACTCTGCACATGGCCACGTTCGCGCCCGACGAGTCCCCGCGCAGCCTGCAGCTGTACACGGTGGACGCCGAGTACACCTACGCGGCCGCCAAGATGATCGTCGACGAGGACCTGGCGGACCACATCGACATCAACTTCGGGTGCCCGGTCCCCAAGGTCACCCGACGCGGCGGCGGGTCGGCGATCCCCTACAAGCGGCGGCTGTTCCGCTCCATCGTCGCAGCGGCGGTCCGGGCCACCGAGGGCACCGATATCCCGGTCACGGTGAAGATGCGGGTGGGGATCGACGACGAGCACCACACCCATCTCGACGCCGGCCGCATCGCCGTCGACGAGGGCGCCAGGGCCGTCGCCCTGCACGCACGGACCGCCGCCCAGCGGTACTCCGGCGAGGCGGACTGGTCGCAGATCTCCCGCCTGGTCGAGCACATCGGCGAGGTCTCTGATGTCCCGGTGCTGGGCAACGGCGACATCTTCTCCGCCGAGGACGCCGTCCGGATGCGGGAGCAGACCGGGTGCGAGGGCGTCGTGATCGGCCGGGGCTGTCTGGGCCGGCCGTGGCTCTTCTCCGAGCTCGCCGCCACCCTCGACGGGCGCGAGGCACCGGCCCCGCCCACGCTCGGCGAGGTCGGCCGCATCATGTACCGCCACGGCGAACTCCTCGCCGAACACCACGGTGAGAACAAGGGCATGCGCGACATCCGCAAACACGTGGCGTGGTACCTGCGGGGGTTCCCTGCCGGCTCGGGCAAGCGGGTGGCCCTGGCAGCCGTCCGCACCCTGGACGACCTCGCGGAGATGCTCGCCGATCTCCCCGCCGACGAGCCCTTCCCCGCGGACGGGTACGGCCCGCGCGGCCGCCAGGGATCGCCCTCCCGGGTTCTCCTGCCCGAGGGGTGGTTGGACGATCCGGAGGACGACGCGGTGGCTCTCGAGGGTGCGGACGCGGAGAACTCGGGCGGCTGAACCGGCGCCTCCGGCACCGGCGCGGATGACGTGTCCCCCTGTTCATCGGCCGTTCATCGCCGGTATCGATAGTGCGGTTGACATGCCCGTATGCTGGTTCACATGCGTCTCGTCTACTCTGAAGAACTCGCGGATCTGGCCACCTCGATGGCCCGGATGTGCTCCCTCGCCACCGACGACATGGAGCTGGCGACCCACGCCCTCCTCCAGGTCGACCTCGTGGCCGCCGAGAGGGTTCTCCAGTCCTCGACGGAGATGTCCCGGCTGGCGACCGAGAACGAGGAACGCGGGTTCGCGCTCCTGGCCCTCCAGGCGCCGGTCGCCCGTGATCTCCGGCAGGTGGTCACCTCCATCCAGCTCGTCCAGGACCTCACCCGGATGGGCACGCTGGCAGGGCACGTCGCCAAGATCGTCCGCCGGAGGCATCCGGAGAGCGTGCTCCCGGAGCCCGTCAACGGGTACTTCGCCGAGATGGGCCGGGTCGCGGTCTCGCTCGGCCGGTCCGCCACCGAGGTGCTGCTCAACCGGGACGCCGAGCAGGCCGCCACCCTGGCCCAGCAGGACGACGCCGTCGACGACCTCCGCCGCCACCTGTTCACCCTGCTCACCGTGCGCGAGTGGAAGTGGGGAGTGGCGTCGGCGGTCGACGTGACCCTCCTCGGTCGCTACTACGAGCGGTTCGCGGACCACGCGGTGGAGGTGGCGCAGCGCGTGATCTTCCTCGCCACCGGCGAGTACGCCACCCTGGCGGAGGACGATCCCGAGCACTCCTCCGCCTCCAACGAGGAGCTGGTCCGCCGCTTCAACGAGACCGACAGGTCGTTGACGCACCGCGTCTCGGGGGACGACCCGGGGAACTCCGGACCCAGCTGACAGCCGGCCGGGCCGCGACGACGAGCGCCCCGGTACCCGCCTCGTGGGCGGGTACCGGGGCGCTCGGCTGTATCCGGCGACTCAGCCGAATCGGCCGGAGACGTAGTCCTCGGTCTGCTTGTGGTCCGGGTTCGAGAAGATCTTCTCCGTCGAGTTGACCTCCACCAGCTGGCCCGGCATGCCGGTGGCCTCGAGCGAGAAGAACGCGGTCTGATCGGACACGCGCGCCGCCTGCTGCATGTTGTGCGTCACGATCACGATGGTGAACTCGCTCTTGAGCTCGGCGATGAGGTCCTCCACCGCGAGGGTGGAGATGGGGTCGAGCGCGGAGCAGGGCTCGTCCATGAGCAGGACCTGGGGCTCGATGGCGATCGCGCGGGCGATACACAGGCGCTGCTGCTGACCGCCGGAGAGCCCCCCGCCCGGCTTGTCCAGTCGATCCTTGACCTCGTTCCACAGATTGGCGCCGCGCAGCGACTTCTCGGCCACCTCGTCCAGGGTCTTCTTGTTCCTGACGCCCTGGAGCCTGAGGCCGGCGGTGACGTTCTCCTTGATCGACATCGTCGGGAACGGGTTGGGCCGCTGGAACACCATGCCGATGGTCCGTCGGACGGCGACGGGGTCCACCTTCTTGTCGTAGATGTCCACGCCGTCGAGCTTGATGGATCCCGTGGCGTACGCGCCCGCGATCTCCTCGTGCATGCGGTTGAGCGAGCGGAGCACGGTGGACTTGCCGCAGCCGGACGGGCCGATGAACGCGGTCACCGAGCGCGGGGGGACGTGGAGGTCGACGTCCTTCACGGCGTGGAAGTCACCGTAGAAGATGTCGACGTTCTCGAGGTCGAGTCGCTTGGCCATGACAGGGTCCTTACTTGGTCTTCGGCGCGAGCGCCTTGGAGGCGAACGTGGCGAGGACGTTCGCCAGCGCGATGATGATGATCAGGGTGAGGGCGGCGCCCCAGATCCGGTACTGGCCGGCTTCCGTCGGGTTCGAGAGCTGGTTGAAGATCAGCAGCGGCAGCGAGGCCATGTTGCCCTCGAAGAGGCTGTAGTTGAAGCTCGCCGTGTACCCCACGAGGATCAGTACCGGGGCGGTCTCGCCCATCACCCGGGCGATCGAGAGGAAGACCCCGGAGATCATGCCCGACAGCGCGGTCGGGACCACGATGCTGACGATGGTCTTCCACTTGGGCACGCCGAGCGCGTAGGACGCCTCACGGAGCTCGTCCGGGACGAGCTTGAGCATCTCCTCGGTGGAGCGCACGATCAGCGGCAGCATGAGCAACACCAGCGCCAGGCTCACCGCGAACGCGCTGAGCTGGAACCTCAGCACCGAAACCCAGACCCCGAAGATGAAGATGGCGGCCACGACCGAGGGCACGCCCGCGAGCACGTCGACCATGAAGGTGGTCGGCTTGGCCAGCCTCGACTCGGGGTACTCGACCAGCATGATGCCCGCCGCCACCCCCAGCGGGATCGAGATGACCGCGGCGATGATCGCCTGGACGAGGCTGCCGTAGATGGCGTGCCCCACACCGCCACCCATCGAGGACGGGGAGACGAGGAAGAACGAGTTCGTCCACCAGGTGGGGTTGATGACCGCGGGGATACCGGACTCGATCACCTTGTAGAGCAGCGCCACCAGCGGGATGACGGCCAGCACGAAGCACAGCGAGAAGATCACCGTCGCCGCCCTGTCCTTGATCCTGCGGCTGCCGGCGATCGGCAGGAACGTGTCCGACGGCTTGGCGGGCTTGGCGAGGTCGGGAGTTGCCTGTGTCATCAGCCGTTGACCTTTCCACCGGACACGGAGCGTGCGATGAGGTTGACGAAGAAGGTGAGGATGAAGAGCACGAGACCCGCCGCGATGTAGGCACCGGTCGGCAGCGGGTGGTTGAACTCGGCCGCGCCCGACGCGATCTTGGAGGCGAACGTGAAGCCGCCGTCGAAGAGCGACAGCGTGCCGGGGGCGCTCGCGGCCCGCAGGATGATGAGGACCGCGACGGTCTCGCCGAGCGCCCGGCCGAGCGCGAGCATGGAGCCCGCGATCATGCCGGACTTGGCGTAGGGGAAGCACGTCATCCGGATCTTCTCCCACTTGGTGGCGCCCAGGGCGAGGGCGGCCTCCTGGTGGAGCGAGGGGGTCTGGCGGATGGTCTCGCGCGACATCGAGGTGATGATCGGCAGGATCATGATCGCCAGGACCACCCCGGCGGTGAAGATGGTCCCGCCGCCGGCGATCGACACGTTGCCGTCGCCGAAGAGGAAGATCCATCCGAGGTTCTCGTTGAGCCACGTGGACAACGGGACCAACAACGGCCCGAGCACGATCAGGCCCCACATGCCGTAGATGATCGACGGGACCGCCGCGAGCAGGTCGATGAGCGCCGACAGCGACCTCGACAGCCGGGCCGGTGCGTACTGCACGAGGAACGTCGCGATGCCGATGGACACCGGAACGGCGAGGAACAACGCGAAGAGCGAGCTCAGCACGGTCACCCTGAACATGTCGAGGATGCCGAACCGCATGTTGTCCGGATCGCTCGTGTTCCACTCGGACGACGTGAGGAAGTTGACGTTGTTCGCCAGGAGGGAGGGCGTCGCCTGCATGACCAGGACGATCGCGATCAGGGCGATGAGAGCGACGATGACGGCGCCGGCCGCCACCGTGACGCCCCGGAACACCGCGTCCGCCTTCTGCGAGGACCGGCCCTCGAGGAGGTCGCCCTTGGCGCCCTTCTCCGTATCCGGCACCGACCCCGAGCTGCCGGGGAGCCCGCCGGACTGCCCGGTGTTCCGGTCGACGGATTCGTGAACTGTCATGGGACCTTCAGTCGCTCGGGGGATGAGATGGCCGGTCACCGGCTCCCA
>NZ_JAALED010000506.1:10474-12416 GCF_014145155.1 Dietzia sp. B19
GATCTCGGAGATGGCGGTCAGGAGCTGCTCGCGGAAGGCGTCGGGCACGGGGATGTAGCCCTCGTCCTCGAGCTGTGCCTGGACGTCCTCGGCCACCGCGATGTTGAGGAACGACCGGACGGCCGCGGCGGTCTCCGGATCCGCGTACGAGGAGCAGACGATCTCGTAGGTGGGGAGGATGATGGGGTAGGCGCCGGCGGCCTCGGGGACGTAGAACGACGAGGTGTCGATGACGAGGTCGTTGGTGCCCTCGTTCTGGAGCCGCGCCGAGTCGATGGTCACACCCGAGGTCTCGGCGTTGAGCTCGACGCCCTCCGGGTCCGCCGGGGTGATGACCTTGACCATCGAGAGGTCCTGGTTCTTCGCGTACGACCACTCGGTGTACGTGATGGTCCCCGGGGTCTGCCCGATGGCACCCGAGACACCCTCGTTGCCGCGGGCGCCCTCGCCGACACCACCGGTGAAGGTCTTGCCGGCGCCCTGCGTCCACGCACCCTCCGACGCCGCCTCCAGGTACTTCTGGAAGTTGTCGGTCGTGCCGGACTCGTCCGACCGGAAGATCACGGTGATGGGCTCGTCCGGGAGGTCCGTGCCCTCGTTCTCCTCGGCGATCGCCGGGTCGTTCCACGTGGTGATCTCACCGTTGAAGATCTTGGCGAGGGTGGGGCCGGAGAGCTTCAACTCGACGCCGTCGAGGTTGTAGGCCACGGCGATCGGGCCGAAGACGGCGGGGATGTGCCACGCCTCGGAGTCGCACCGCTCCTCGGCCGCCGCGTAGTCGGCATCCTTGAGCGGGGAATCGGATCCACCGAAGTCCGTGATCCCGCCGGTGAACTCGCTCACGCCGGCGCCGGAGCCGTTGGAGTTGTAGTTCAGCGTCTGACCCTCGCAGCTCATGGCGTAGGAGTTGGCGAAGATCGTCATGGCGTTGTTCTGGGCGGAGGAGCCCGACGCGGTCAGGGTCTCCTTGCCCGCGCATTCCGCGTCGGAGACACTCTGCGCCGCGGTGTCACCGCTTCCGGTGTTGTCATCCGAGCAGGCGGCGAGCCCGACCGCCGTGAGGGCGGTGAGGCCGAGAAGAGCACCGGTGCGCTTGAGGTTCACTGAATCTCCTTGGTTCGTCCGGCGGATAGCCCCCCGAACACGTCTGTGGCGACTGCAACACAAAGCCGGGCCGATACCGAGACCCGACGAGCACAGAACCTAAGGGTCCGATATGAACGGTCTCGCCGGTCGAGATGAACGAGAGATGAACTCAGTGGATGCGTCACGGTTATGACCTCCCGGGGGATTCGTACGGCGCCCCCACCTGGGGTGATCGCCGACCTCCGAGGTCCCGGACGGGGGTCTCACGCCGAGGCGTAGGTCACATCGCGGTGCTCGACGGTGAATCCGAGCTTCTCGTAGGTCCGGATGGCCGCCGCGTTGTCACCCTCCACGTAGAGGACGACCGACTCCGCACCCACCGGACCCTCCAGGTGCGCTACCCCCAGCGAGGTGAGCAGCCCTCCGAGCCCGCGCCCCTGGTCGGACGGGTCGACCGCCACGACGTAGACCTCGCCCTCCACGGGGGAACCGGGCTCGCTCACCGTCTTGGTCCAGTGGAAGCCCGCGAGCCGGGGCACCGGACCCGTGGTGTCGACGGCCAGGAAGATCGCCCCGGGGTCCACCCACTCCACAGCCAGTCGCTCATCGAGCTGGGCGCGGGTCCATCCGCCCTGCTCCGGGTGCCACGAGAACGCGGCGTTGTTGACGCGGAGGAACTCCTCGCGGGCGTCCAGTCCGGGCCATCGGGTGCCGCCCTCCGAGGCCGCCTCGGCGAGTGTGCCCGTCTCGATCCCCGCAGAGGGCCGCGTGGCGGGTGACGCGGAGCCCGCGGGGGCGCGCCTGCGCATCTTGAGCAGCTCACGGGTACGGACCAGCCCTGCCGAGCCGGCGAGTG
>NZ_JAALED010000507.1:0-1667 GCF_014145155.1 Dietzia sp. B19
GCTCGCCGAGCACACGGCCGCCACCCGGCTGCGCCGGACCGGCACCGGCTTCGAGGTGACCCTCGCCGGCCCGGTCGGCGAGCGGACGGTCACCGCGGACGAGGTGGTGGTGGCCACCGGCGGCTACCCGGTCCCCGTGATCCCGCCCTACGCCTCGTTCCTCGACCCCGCCGTGACGCAGCTGCACTCCGAGCAGTACCGCAACCCCGACCAGCTGGCCGAGGGCGCGGTCCTGGTGGTGGGATCAGGCCAGTCCGGAGCTCAGATCGCCGAGGACCTGCACCTCGCCGGTCGCCGGGTCCACCTGGCGGTGGGCAACGCCCCGCGCGTCGCCCGGTTCTACCGGGGCCGGGACTGCATGACCTGGCTCGCGGACATGGGGCTGTACGACACCCCGGCACAGCAGTACCCCGGCGGTAAGGCCGCGCAGGAGAAGACCAACCACTACGTCACCGGCCGCGACGGCGGGCGGGACGTGGACCTGCGGCGATTCGCCGCCGAGGGCATGCGGCTGTACGGGACACTGACCGCCGGAGAGGGCACGGAACTGCGGTTCGACCCCTCACTCACCGAGGCGTTGGACTCCGCAGACCGGGTGTACAACTCGATCTGCGCCGACATCGACCGGCACATCGACGCACACGGGATCGACGCCCCGCCGCCGTCGAGGTACCAGCCGGTGTGGGCGCCCGAGTCCGACCCGACGTCCCTCGACCTCGCCGCGGAGGGCGTCACCACGATCATCTGGGCGATCGGTTACCGGCCCGACTACCGCTGGATCGAGGCGAGCGCGTTCGACGGCGCCGGCCACCCCATGCAGACCCGCGGCGTGACGGAGGTACCCGGCCTGTCCTTCATCGGCCTGCCCTGGATGCACACCTGGGGTTCGGGCCGCTTCCTCGGCATCGACCGCGACGCGGCGCACCTGGCCGAGGGCATCATCGCCCGCCGTCACGCCACCCGAGAGGAACGGGCATCATGACCACCTCCACCACCGGAGCGTCCACCTCGACCCGGGTCGACCTGGCCCTGCTCGGCATCCGGGGCACCCCTCCGCTGCACCGCAGCGGGGGCGCGGGCCCCAGCGACGACGGACACCTCGTCGTCTCCGGGCGCGACGCGGCGATCCCCCGCAACCCCGACAGCCCCTTCGTCTTCGACGGCGACCGGGTCCTGCGTGACGGCGTCGACACCGGTCTGGAGATCTCCGCGATCGGCCGTCCCCGCTTCTACGACCGCACGACCTCCGACGGGGTCCCCTACGAGAAGATCGCGCGCCTCCACGGCCGCGACGTCCTGGCCACGACCGTGGTGCAGACCTGCATCCGCTACCGCCGCGAGGAGCGCTGCCGGTTCTGCTCGATCGAGGAGTCGCTGCGCGCGGGTACGACGGTGCCGGTCAAGCTGCCCGAGCAGCTGGCCGAGGTCGCCCGCGCCGCCGTGGACCTCGACGGGGTCACCCAGATGGTCATGACCACCGGGACGTCGGCGGGACGCGACCGCGGGGCCGCGCATCTGGCCCGCTGCGTCCGCGCCGTCAGAGCGGCGGTCCCGGGGCTGCCGATCCAGGTCCAGTGTGAACCGCCCGCCGACCTGGCGGTCCTCACCGACCTGCGTGAGGCCGGTGCCGACGCGATCGGCATCCACGTCGAGTCGCTCGACGACGA
>NZ_JAALED010000508.1:0-2211 GCF_014145155.1 Dietzia sp. B19
TTCCGGGCCCGCGAGTGGCGGGACCGCAACGTCGACGCCTTCTGCGCCGGGTACGCCGAGGTGAGCGACTCGGACCCCCGCGACACCGGTGCGCTCCTCCGGGCGTACACGCTGGACAAGGCCCTCTACGAGGTGGTGTACGAGTCGCGCAACCGGCCCAGCTGGGTGGGGGTCCCGCTGGGCGCGGTCGAGCGCATCCTCGCGACGGACTAGCGCCGTGCCGTCAGCTCGCGGGCAGCTGGTCCTTGGCCCACTTGTAGTCGGCCTTGCCCGCGGGCGAGCGGCGGATCTCGGGCACGTCGACGATCACCTTGGGGACCTTGTAGTTGGCCAGTGACTGACGCAGGAACTCGGACAGCTCGTCCTGCTCCACCGACTGCCCCTCGCGGAACGAGACCACGGCGGCGACCTTCTGGCCGTAGCGCGGGTCCGGCGCCCCGGCGACGAGCGCGTCGTGCACGGCCGGGTGCGCCTTGAGCGCCTGCTCGACCTCCTCCGGGAAGACCTTCTCGCCGCCGGTGTTGATGCACCCCGAACCGCGGCCGAGGAACACGATGGTGCCGTCCTCGCGGAGCTGTCCCATGTCGCCCAGGACCGAGACGCGTCGACCGTCGACCACGGGGAACGTCTTGGCGGTCTTCTCCGGGTCGTTCCAGTAACCGATCGGCAGGTGACCGCGGCGGACGATGTAGCCGATCTCGTCCGAGCCCGGCTCGATGGGACGGAAGTCCTCGTCGACCAGGCCGAGCTTCGGGCTGGCCGGGATGGTCATCTCGCCGGACTCGCTCATCCCGAGCTCGCCGTCGTTGCCGGCCTCCGAGGCGCCGAAGTTGTCGCGGATGATGATGTTGGGCAGCACCTCGAGGACGCGCTCGCGGCTGGACTTGGACCAGATGCCGCCGCCGGAGGCCATCATGAACAGGGTGCTGAAGTCCATGGTCTCGGTGCCCTTGACCAGCTCGTCCGTCAGCGGCACCGCCATGCCGTCGCCGACGAACATGAGGATGTGCGCCTTGTGCTCGGCGGTCGCCCGGATGATCTCCGCCGCGTCGAACTCGCGGAACATGATGAGGTGGCCGCCGAGGTTCACGAAGGTCAGCAGCGTGAACAGGCCCGCACCGTGCATGAGCGGGGCCGAGATGACCACCTTCATCCCGCCGTCGGGCGAGACGTTGTCGGCGACCTCGGCGGGGCTGTGCCGCTTGTCACCGTAGGGGTTGCCCCCGGACAGGCACGCGTAGAAGTAGTCCGACATGTGCCACTGCACGCCCTTGGGGAAGCCGGTGGTCCCGCCGGTGTAGACGATCCAGTGGTCGTCGCCGCGGACGGGCTCGAAGTCCCGCTCCGCCGACTGTGCCGGCCACTCGGTGTCCCCGTCGACCACCGTCAGGCCCTTCTCGGCACACGCCGAGGCCAGGACCTCCGGGACGCCGCCGAACACGATCACGGTACGCACGGTCTCGAGCTTCGGGACCGCTGCGGCCATGGTCTCGGCGAACTCGGCGTCGACCAACACGGCGATCGACTTGGAGTCGTTGAACAGGTAGACCAACTCGGGCGCGGTGTACCGGTAGTTCACGTTGATCCCGGCCACCCGGGTCTTCATGCACCCGATGATGGCCGCCATGTGCGCGGTGCTGTTCTTCATGTAGAGCGCGACGTGGCTGAGCGGCTCCGCACCGTGGGCGCGGAGCAGGTGCCCCATCTGGTTGGCGAGATCGTCGACCTGACGGTAGGTGTAGTCGACGCCGTCCATGGTCAGCAGTGCGTTGTCCGGGATCTTGTCGGCGACGGCCTCGAACACCGCGGCCTCGTTCATCTCCGGGTTGGTTCCGGCGAGCGGATCGGTCGAATGGTCAGCAGCTTCGGTCATGGCAGAATCCTTCGCGAGGGCGGACGAAATGTGGCTGTCCTCACATTGTGACCTGAACTTGTTCTCATGTCCAGACGGCACCCTGATCAGGTCAAACTCTTAATAAGTAGAACGAGTTCTAGAGCAGTTCGTGTCCATGGCAACGATTCTGCGTGACCCCACGCCCCCGAGCGCCTACATTTTGGACATGAGTTCACGGCGGTCCCCGCAGAGCGGCGCGCCCTACGACGGGGGCCTGATGCTGCCCCACGCCACCCGGACGGGGAGCGTCCCGGTGGACGGTCGCCGATCGGCCGCGCCGGAGGCGGATCGGCCCTCCGGCCGGAGGCCGGTGCTGA
>NZ_JAALED010000509.1:0-1408 GCF_014145155.1 Dietzia sp. B19
TGCGGGCGGCCTCGGGTAGGCGCTCGGGCCCCAGGACCACGAGCGCGATCACGCCGAGCACCAGGAGCTCGGACCACCCCACGTTAGTGAACATCGCCTCCGAGGATACGTCGTCCCGGCACCGACCGGCACCACGACCTCGGACGACCGGCCACCGGCGCCGGCGACCTGCCGGCCCCGAGCGGGTCAGGCGAGTACGGGTCGGACGGTCACCTCGATCCGTGCACCGTCGCGGATGACCTCGACCGGCACGTCGACGTCCGCGCCAGCCCGTCGGACGGCCACGATGAGCTCGTCGGAGGACCGGACACCGCGTTCCCCGACACTCGTCACCACGTCGCCCTCCCGGAGCCCGGCCTCCTGTGCGGGCGACCCCTCCCGCACGTTGACCAGCTCCGCACCCTCCACGTTGCCGTTCTCCGCCTTGCGCGCGTTCACGCCGATGGTCGCGTGACGTACGGAGCCCTCGCTCATCAGCGAGGTGGCGATGTCGCGCACATCGTTGACGGGGATGGCGAACCCGAGCCCGATCGACCCACCGGATTGGGTGAAGATGGAGGTGTTGATCCCGATCACCGCCCCGCTGGCGTCGATGAGCGGACCACCCGAGTTGCCGGGATTGATGGCCGCGTCGGTCTGGATGGCGTCGATCACCACGTCCCCGTCGGAGGTGGACTCCCCCAGGGCGATCGGCCGCTGGGTGGCCGACACGATGCCCTCGGTGACCGTCCGGGCCAGGCCGAGGGGCGACCCGATGGCGACGACCTGTTCGCCCACCTGCACCCGATCGGAATCACCGAGGGTCGCGACGGTGAGGTTCTGGACGTCGTCGACCTTCAGCACCGCCAGGTCGGTCGCCGGGTCGCGGCCGACCAACTCGGCCGATGCCCTGGACCCGTCCGGGAAGACGACGTCGATGTCCGCCCTGTCGGCGGCGCCGTCCATGGTGACGACGTGGTTGTTGGTGACGATGTAACCCTGCGGGTCTATGACGATGCCGGAGCCCTCACCCCGGGCCGAGGCCGTGGAGACCTGGATGTGGACCACCGCCGGTTGGACCCGTTGCGCCACCTCACCGACCGGGTTGTCGGGCCGGATGACGTTCGCCGGCGCGTCGGCGATGCGGACCGTCGACGTGGTGAGGACGCGGGCGGAATCGGCCACGACCGCGCCGATCCCCCCTCCCACGAGGGCGATGACGGCGACGGCGGCGGTCGCCCCTGCCAGCGCCTGCCTGCTCAGTCGCCGCTCGAACAGAGCCTCGGAGAGTGAGAGCCTCGGCTGCGGGGGCACGTCCGCACCCGACAGATCCTCCGGTCCGGGCTCGTCCGCCGCCTGCAGGGCGGGGGTTCCGAACCCCACCGGGGCGTGGGGATCCCGCCACGGGTCGGGCGGGGCGGGCTGTGGC
>NZ_JAALED010000053.1:0-5051 GCF_014145155.1 Dietzia sp. B19
CCGGCCCGGACGCGGCGGTGATGGGCGGCGGACAGATCTACGCCGCCGCGCTCGGCTCAGCCGACGAGTGCCTGGTCACCGAGATCGACGCGGACGCCCCGGGGACCGTGCTGGCCCCGGAGCTGGACGGGACGTGGGAGCGGGTCGAGGTCGGCGAGTGGATCACCGATCCGCGGAGCCGCGTCGAGGGGCACGACGACGAGGTCCGGCACCGGCACACGGTGTGGCGGCGGCGCGGTCGAACCGCCTAGAACCACTTCCACGTCTTGGGGATCCGCTCCCCCGCCGCGAGGATCTTGATCTTCACGCCGGCCATGAAACCGTTGATCTCGAAGTCCAGATGCGGGCCACCACGGATGTCGTAGCGGCCCTCGTCGATCTTGAGCTCGGACCACGTCCGGTTGCCGGTCACCGCGACCGAGACCCCCGGGGGGAGCAGGATCTTGGCGTTGGCGGCCCACAGGTCGAGCTGGATGTGGGTGCGCGGGCGGTCGACCACGGCCTCACGGGCGTCGAGGTAGATCTCGCCCATCCAGGACGTCAGCCGGTAGTCGTCCGGGAGGGACCACCGGCCTTCCCGCTTGAGCGTGTCGAAGACCGAGGTCTTCTTCCGGCTCTCGTCGACGGTGATCGCCCCCGTCGGCCGGGTGGCCGGTGGCTGCGCCGAGGAAGGGGTGGGCCCCGCGCCGGGACCCAGCGGCAGTCCGCTCAGGGCCACCTCCAGCTCGGCGGGGCAGGTCGCGGACCAGATCCTGGCGGCCCGGTCCGAGAACTCGGCGAGGGACAGCTCTCCCCGCCCCACCATCGCCTCCAGTCTCTGCTGAGCGAGGGCCCGCGGGTCGGTGTGCGGCTCCTGGGTCATGCCCCCAGGTTACTCAGCGGGTGAGGTCCTTCATCATCGACCGCATCTGCGCGGACAACTCGTCGGCCATGTCCTGCAGGCCGCCCGAGATGACCTGTGCCAGCAGCGCCGGGTTCTGTGCCTCGATGACGCAGCCCCCGGAGGACTCGCGGACCACGACGTTGCAGGGCAGCAGCAGCGCGACCTCCTTGCTCACGTCGAACGCCTCACCGGCGAACCCGGGGTTGCACGCCCCGAGGATCAGGACGCGCTCGATGTCCTTGTCGATCTTCTTCTTGAGCGTGGCGGTGAGATCGATCTCGTGGAGGATCCCGAAGCCGCGGTCGGCGAGCGCCTCGCGGGTCGCCTCCACCGCCTCGTCGAATCCCATCGCCGTGTACGTACCGATTCCGACGTCCATGTCGCAGTCCTCACGTCTGTGGTCGGGTGATGTCTTCCGCGTACCGGGGCCAGCATCCCACGGCCCCGGGGAGCGGTCAGGCGAGCGAGAGGAAGAGCTTCTCCAGCTCGGCCACGGTGATCCCGTCCTCGCCGGTCTCGCCGTCGCCCGCGAGGCATTCCTGGATGTTGGAGCTGATGATCTTGAACCCGGCGCGGTCCAGCGCCTTGGAGACCGCCGCCAGCTGGGTGACGACGTCCTTGCAGGGGCGCTCCTGCTCGACCATGTCGATCACCGCGTTGAGCTGTCCCCGCGCCCGGCGCAGGCGGTTGAGCACCTGCGTCCTCGCCTCGTCGTCAGCCATCTCGGGCCCTCCTGCTCTCTCGCGGATGCGGATGTCGATCCGGACCCCAGTGTACCCGTGGGGGTATCGCTGTCCAGTCCGGTGTACGGCGCGGGCCCCGGTCCACCCCCTCGAGGGGAACCGGGGCCCACGGTTGCCGCGGTCGTGCCCGCAGCGCCGGCCGTGCCGGCGGAGTCGCAGGGGATCAGTCGTCGTGGACGATGATCCCGCGGACCATGCCGTCGCCGCCGGACTCCATGATCTCGTAGCCCTCGTTGACCTGATCGAGCGTGAAGCGGTGCGTGATCAGCTCGTCGAGCTTGAGCTGCTTCTCGTCCCACAGCCGCAGGATGTTGGGGATGTCGTGGAAGGCGTTGGCCGACCCGAACAGTGACCCCTTGATGACCTTCTCGTACTGGGAGACGAACAGCCCGGTGAGGTTGATGGACTGGTTGTCGAGGCCGCCCATGGAGGTGAGCACCACGACCCCCCGCTTACCCACCATGTCGGTGGCGTCGGCGGTCACCTTGGCGTCCGCCACGCCGATCGTGATGATGGCCTTCTCGGCCATGTTCCCCCAGGTCAGGCCCGGAAGCTCGGCCTTGGCCTGGTCGACGTCCGAGTAGACGTGGGTGGCGCCGAACTCCGTGGCCTTGGCCAGCTTCGACTCGTCCGTGTCGATGGCCAGGATGAATCGCGCGCCGGCGTGCTTCGCGCCCTGGATCGCGTTGATGCCGATGCCGCCGATGCCGAAGACGACGACGGTGTCACCGGCCCGGACGTCGGCTGAGTAGACGGCCGATCCCCAGCCGGTGGTGACGCCGCAGCCGACGAGCGCCGCGACCTCGAAGGGGATCCAGTCCTGGACCTTGACCACCGAGTTCATGTTGGCGACGGTGTACTGCGAGAACGTGCCGAGGGTGCACATGGCGCCGGCGGTCTCGCCGTTCGCGAGGGCGAACGGGTACCGGCCGTCGGCCATCTCGCCGATCGTGCCGTTGAGTCCGCCGTCGCACAGGTTGGTCATGCCGCGCGCACAGGCGGAGCACTTGCCACAGGCCGGGATGAACGACCCCACCACGTGGTCGCCGGGCTGGACGTGGGTCACGCCGGGGCCGACCGCCTCGACGACGCCCGCGCCCTCGTGCCCGCCGACGATCGGCAGTCGCCCGGGCAGGTCACCACTGGTGATGTGGAGGTCGGAATGGCAGAGACCGGCGACCTTCCACTTGACGAGCACCTCGCCGAAGTGGGGGCCGTCGAGCTCGGCCTCCACGATCTCGAACGGCTTGCCCAGCTCTCGGGCGATGGCGGCCTTGGTCTTCATTCGACTCCCTCCGGGCGCGACGGGGTGATCCCGTCACTGGAACGTGTTCTCATCACGATATCCGCATCGGTCCACCGGGGATCGGCAAACCGAGAACCTGTTCCAATTTCGGCGCGCGGGCGCGCCGGAGGGAGTGGGCCGACTCAGCCCTGGGCGTCGCCCTGCTGGGCCTGGGCCTCTTCGACCGCCTTGCGGACCTCGTCCATGTCGAGCCCCTTGATCTGCTCGACCAGGTCGTCGAGCGCCTGCTCCGGGATCGCACCGGAGTGACGGAACACGGCGATGCCCTCGCGGAACGCCATGAGCGTGGGGATCGACTGGATCTGCAGCATCGCGCCCAGCTGCTGCTCCGCGTCGGTGTCGACCTTCGCGAAGGTCAGCTCGGGGTTCTTGCCGGAGACCTTCTCGAACACCGGCCCGAAGGCCTTGCAGGGGCCACACCACTCGGCCCAGAAGTCCACCAGGACGATGTCGTTGTCGGTGACGGTCTTCTCGAAGTCGGCGGTCGTGATGTCGACGGTGGTCATACGAATGCCCTCCTAGCGGGACGGGGCGGCTCTCGTCCCGTCGTCTCTCGTCGCCAGCCTACGGACAGCCCGCGCCTGCGACGACCTTCTCGCACGGACCATACCCGTGTGGGTATTCAAGGTCGTGCAGTGAGGAACAACGTCGCCCGATCGGGGTTATTCCCCCCGCGCCCCCGGGCGGGGCGGGGATCCGAGGATCTCCGCCAGGAACCACTCGAGCTGGTCCAGGAAGACCGCGTTGTCGTCCCCGGCCACCATGTGACCGGCGTCCGCGACCTCGTGGGTGTACGCGTGCGGGAGGTGTCGCAGCAGGTGGGCCACCGACTCGTCGCTGACGATGTCCGATCGCGACCCCCTGATGAGCATGGTCGGCTCGGTGACGTGGGGCACGATCCCCTCGAAGTAGTCGTTCCCGATCTCGGCGTTGTCCCCGGTGGCGCCCGCGACGAAGCGCGGGTCCCAGTGCCAGTACCACCGGCCGTCGCCCTTCTGGCGGAGATTCTTGCGCAGTCCGTCCAGGTTCGTCGGGCGCTGACGACCAGGCTGGTAGGCGGCGATCGCCTCGGCGGCGGCCTCCAGGTCCGCGAACCCGTCCAGCCCCGACCGCATGAACTCCCCGATCCGCTGGACGCCCTTCGCCTCGATCTTCGGGGTGACGTCCACCAGCACCAGCGCCCGGGCGACGGGCTTGGCGGTCCCCAGCGCCAGCAGTCCGGTCAATCCACCGAGCGAGGCGCCCACGAGAACCGGCAGCCGGCCGGGGAAGCGGGCGGCGACGATCAGCTCGAGATCGTCGACCATGCGGTGGATGTCGTAGTCCCCGTCCGCCGCCCAGTCGCTGTCACCGTGGCCCCGCGCGTCCATCGTCGTGACCCGGTACCCCTCGGTCGCGAGTCGCCGGGCGGCGCGGTTCCACGAGTTCCGGGTCTGCGCCCCGCCGTGCAGCATGAGGATCTCGTCGACCGGATCCGCATCACCGATCGGCTCCCACACGTCGCCGACGAGCATCCCGGCCGCACCGGCGAGCGTGAAGGACCGGGGCTCGGCGGCGTGGGGGTGATCACTGCGGGTCTCGATCTCGCTACTCGTCATGGTGGCCCTTCCGCCCGCACTCCCACCTCGGCGGTGGAACGTGTTCTCATATCGGTTCTACCACGAGCTCCCGGCGACCACCCGCGCGGCGAGGTCCTCGGCCACCGCGAGAACGGAGAGATAGGGGCCGCACCGCGGCAGCACCGGGAACACCGACGCGTCGGCCACCCGCATACCCTCGCAGCCCAGGACCCGGCCGGAATCGTCGACCACCTCACCGATCCGCGCCGACCCCGCGAGGTGCTGGGAGGTCGACGGGACGGGTGCGGGCCGCGGCCCACCACCGGGGATCCCCAGGCGGTCCGCGACCATCCCGGCGGCCTGGTCGAGCGCGGAGGCGTCGCGGGGGTCGTCGGCCAGCACCACCCGCGGGCCGTCTCCCCCGGAGCTCCCCTCCCGCACGTGGCCCCGGCCCACGGGGTTCATCAGGGCCACCCCGATCCGGTGCGGCTGGGGGTCCAGGCCCGGGATCACCCGGTGAATCGGGACCGAGTAGGGCCGCACCTCGACCTCCGCGAGGC
>NZ_JAALED010000510.1:0-2390 GCF_014145155.1 Dietzia sp. B19
GACGAGGCGGGTGCCGTCACCGGGCCCGTGGCCACCGCGGACACCACCGACGACCCCGAGTCGCGTACCCGATCGGTCCCCGCCGAGCGGCCCTCCGCCCGGACCGGCGAGGTCACCACCGGCGACCGAACCGGCTCGGCACCGTTCCGGATGCGGCAACCCAGCAAGCCCGAGGACCGGCCGAGTCCGGCGTCGGAGGGGCTGGTGGACCTGCCGTACATCATCCCTGTGGACCCCAACTCGGCCATGCTCTCGCCGGAGGACATCGAGGCCGAGTGCGAGGCCTCCGGTGGCCGTCTCCCGCGGCCCGAGCTCCGGCCCGGCGACGTGGTGGCCGACCAGTACGAGGTGCGCGGCGCGCTCGCCCACGGCGGGATGGGCTGGATCTACCTCGCGGTGGACCACAACGTCTCCGACCGGTGGGTGGTGCTCAAGGGCCTGCTCCACGCCGATCAGGCGGAGGCGCAGGAGGTGGCGGTGGCCGAGCGCGAGATCCTGGCCGAGCTCTCCCACCCGTCGATCGTCCGGATCTACAACTTCATCCACGACGACTGGGCCACCTCGCCCACGCACGGCGGGTACATCGTCATGGAATACGTCGGCGGCCCCAGCCTGCGGGACGTGCGGCGGTCGGCGCCCGGCCGGGTCCTGCCCGTGGAGAAGGCGATCGCGTACGTCCTCGAGGCCCTCACAGCGCTGTCCTACCTGCACTCCGTGGGACTGGTCTACAACGACCTCAAGCCCGAGAACATCATGCTCACCGAGGACCACGTCAAGCTCATCGACATGGGCGCCGTCTCGGGCGTGTGCGACTACGGGCACATCTACGGCACCCCGGGCTTCCAGGCACCGGAGATCCCCGTGACCGGCCCCACCATCGCCTCCGACCTGTACACCGTGGGGCGCACCCTGGCCTCGCTGATCGTCCGGCTCCCGGTGGTCGACGGCCGCTACGCCGACGGGATCCCCTCCCCCGTCGAGGAGCCGGTGTTCAGCCGGTACGACTCGCTCTACCGGTTCCTGCTGCGCTCCACCAACGAGGACCCGAACATGCGGTTCCGTAGCGCCAACGGGATGGCCGGGCAGCTCATGGGGGTGCTGCGGGAGGTGCTGGCGCTGCGCACCGGGAAACCACACCCCGCGTTCTCCTCGGTGTTCTCGCCGCAGCGGTCCACCTTCGGCACGCTGTTCACGGTCGAACCGACCGACTTCCTCGTCGACGGCCACGCCCGCGACACCACCCTGACCGGGGCCGAACTCGTCGACGCCCTGCCCGTGCCGCTGATGGAATCCTCCGATCCCGCCGGGCGCATTCTCGCCGCCACCTCGTACACCTCCGTCGAGCAGCGGATCGACACGCTCCGTGAGCTCTACTCCGACTCAGAGTCCGAGGCCCACGAGAGCGTGGGCGTGATCATGTCGCTCACCCGCGCCTACCTCGAGAGCGGCGACCTCGCGGCGGCCGAGGCGCTGCTGGAGGAGAACGCCCACCGACTGCGCTCGGAGTGGCGCCTGGTCTGGTACGTCGGGGTGATCGCCCTGCTCAAGGGCGACCCCGTGGGCGCGTATCCGAAGTTCCAGCAGGTCTTGTCGGCCATGCCGGGCGAGAACGGCCCCAAGTTGGCGCTGGCCGCGACGGCCGAGCTCATCCTCGACGTGTGCCCGGAGGGCGACAAGACCCGCTGGGCGCGCTCGAGCGAGCACTTCTACCGCACCGTGTGGTCGGTGGACCGGGCGGCGGTCAGCTCCGCGTTCGGCCTGGCGCGTCAGCTGCAGCGGCGCGGAGAGGTGTCGGCCGCGATCGAGGAACTGGACCGGGTGCCGCCCAATTCGCGCTATTCGGCGCTGGCCAACCTCACGGCGATCCTGCTGCTGTGCCAGGGGCGGCCCCTGCAGGAGACCGAGGAATCCCACCTGCGGGAGGCCGCGCGCCGGGTCACCAACCTGTCCGCCGGCGAGCACCGGGCGTTCCAGATCCGGCTGACCGTGCTCACCACCGCGCTCGCCTGGATCCAGCTTCCCGGAAACGAGCCCTCGCCCTCACCGTTGATGCGCGGGGTGCCGTTCACCGAGTTCGGACTGAGGTCGGGCGCCGAGACCGTGTTGCGGACCCTCGCGCGGTCCACCGAGACCCGTCAGCAGCGCTTCCGCCTGGTGGACCAGGCCAACAGCATCCGGCCGCGAACGACGTTCTGACCCGTCCGGGTGTCGGATGCTCAGTCCCCGGGGTCGCCGCGCCGCCGGGTGGCCCACAGGATCAGGGTCACCCCGGCCGCGGCGGCGGTGAGAGCCCACAGCAGCAGGTCGGTCGCGCCCACTCCCGTCTCCGCCAGGGACCCGCGGACCTGCGAGTTGGCGCGTGCCCACTCGGACGACGGCGCGCCCTCGCG
>NZ_JAALED010000511.1:0-2742 GCF_014145155.1 Dietzia sp. B19
GCCGGTCCGCGGACCGGCGCTCTCCCCCATAGTAGAACGTGTTCTAACAACCGTGTTCTAGAATGCACCAGCAGGACGTGAACACCGAACCCGGCCCCCATCGGCCGCTCGCCAGCCCAGGAGGCTCGCCTCATGACCAAGAGCTCGACCGAGACCGGTTCCGGTCCTGCCGCGTCTGATCCCGCGCCCCGCGGCGACGAGCCCAGCACCTCGTCGCAGCGGGAGCGCCGTCGCCGGATCCTCGACGCCACGCTGGCCCTGGCCGCCAAGGGCGGGTACGAGGCGGTGCAGATGCGCGCGGTGGCCGAGAAGGCCGAGGTCGCGGTGGGCACGCTCTACCGCTACTTCCCCTCCAAGGTCCACCTCCTGGTCTCCGCACTGGCCCGCGAGTTCCGCCGCCTGGACCAGCGCACGGAGCGTTCGGCCCCGCCCGGGGACACCGCCCAGGAGCGCATGAAGGTCGTGGTGGACATGATCACCAAGTCCATGCAGCGCGATCCCAACCTCACCGAGGCCATGACCCGGGCGTTCATGTTCGCCGACGCGTCGGTGGCCAACGAGGTCGAGGAGGTGGGCTTCTACATGGACCGGATCATCGCCCGCGCCATGGCCCAGGGGGAACCGGACGAGGTCCAGCTCTCGATCGCCCGCGTGGTCTCCGACGTGTGGATGTCCAACCTCGTCTCCTGGCTCACCAGGCGGTCCTCGGCGGCGGACGTCAACAGCCGCCTGGGCCTGACCATCGATCTCCTGCTGGGCACGGACGACTCCCCCCGCCGGGCGCGGCTGCACACCGCCATCGGCAAGGGGAACGGGGCGTCCGAGGAGAACGGGGTGTCCGAGGAGAACGCGGAGGCAGGGGCCGAGCCCGGGGCCTGACCGACCTCCTCACCCACCCCGCCGCGACCGCAGCCGCACACGGTCTTCCCGTGTGCGGCTGCGGTGGTCGCGCGCCTGGGGTGCTCAGACGGCCAGGGGTTCGAGCCCCCTCGGTCAGGGCACCACGACCGTCGGGACCTGACGCACCAGGTGCGAGACGTCCGCCGTCCACCGCACCGGGCCGTCCGCGGGCGTCCAGGCGGTGAGAAGGTCCGAGACCTTGGCCGTCATCTCCCGGCTGAGCCGCAGGAACGAGGTCCCGGGCTGCTCGTCGACCTCTCCGAGGATCAGCCACCAGGCCCAGGCCACCGCGCCGGCGTTGGCCACGAAGTCCGGCAGCACCGCGATCCCGCGCGCGGTCAGGTCGAGTTCGGCGTCGATGGTGGTGGCGGCGTTGGCGGCCTCCACCACGATCGACGCGCTGACGGACGCGCAGTTGTCCGCGGTGATGGCGTACGAGACCGCGGCGGGGACCAGGACGTCGACGTCCATCCCGATGATCTGGTCCCGCTCCAGCCGCTGGACGCGGGCGGGGACGGCTCCCCGGTCGATCTCACCGAAGCGGTCGCGGGTGGCCAGCAGCGCGGGGATGTCGAGGCCCGCCGGGTCGTAGAGCGTCCCGGCGGCGTCGGCCACCGCCACCACGGTCATCCCGGCCTCGTGCAGGTACCAGGCGGCAGCGCCGCCCATCGTGCCCACGCCCTGGACCGCGACGGTGGTGCGTCCGACGTCCCAGCCGCGCACGTACGCCGCGGCCAGACACGCCTGCGCCACGCCGTACCCGCCGATCACGTCGCCGAGCAACCCGCCGGGCACCTCGGCGGTGAGCCCGCGGAAGATACGTGCGGCGGTCGCGGCGGGATCCTCGGAGCGCTCGATGGCGGCGTGGTACGACTGCCGCATCCCCAGCCCGGCGAAGACCTCGTCGATCAGGTGCTGCGGAACCCCCAGGTCCTCGGCGGTCACCCAGTGACGGTCGAGGAACGGGCGCATCGCCTCGCAGAACCGGCCCAGCACCTCCACGGCGCGGGGATCCTTGGGGTCGAAGTCGATCCCGCCCTTGGCACCGCCGACGGGGAGGTCGAAGGCCGCGGTCTTGCGGGTCATGCCGCGGGCCAGGTCCTCCACCTCACCCAGGGTGCAGCCGGCCCGCATCCTGGTCCCGCCGGTGGCCAGGCCACCGACGAGGGTGTCCACGACGAGGAACCCTCGGGCGCCGGTGACGTCGTCCTTCCAGTGCAGCCGCAGGTACGGTTCGCGGGTGGCGGGACCCTCCGCGGGTGGAGCCGGCACTGCCACCGGCACCGACCCGGTTGTCGCGGTGAAACCCGGAATCTCGATGGATGTCATGGTGCTCGCCTCCTGAAACGCCTCGTCCCGACTCTCCGGCGGGGTCCCTCAAGCATGGGAGCGGGGACGGGCCCGGGTCCAGCGAGAATCGATGGACCCGACCGTTCACTTTTTCTGCACTGTCCCCGGTCAGCCCCTACGCTCGGGGCCATGGAGCCGTCACTGCACCGACTCAGACTGCTCCGCGAACTCGAGCGTCGCGGGACCGTGACCGCCGTCGCCGGGGCCCTGGACTACACGGTCTCCGCTGTGTCCCAACAGCTCGCTCTTCTCGAAAGGGAGGCGGGGACCCCCCTGTTCGAGCGTCGTGGCCGCCGGATCGGGCTCACCGAGGCCGGGTTGGTCCTGGCCGGGCACGCGGAGACCATCCTGGCCGCGGTGGAGGACGCCGGGCACGCGATGGAATCGGCCCGGGCCGGGGTCGGGACGACCCTCACGGCCGGGGTCTGGGCATCGGTGGCCACGACCCTGCTGCCCGCCGGGATCCGGGTGCTCGCCCGGGACCACCCGGGG
>NZ_JAALED010000512.1:0-181 GCF_014145155.1 Dietzia sp. B19
TCATCGACAGCATCGCCCAGGGCCTGCCCAACCGGGTGCAGTTCGTCAACGGCGCCTACGCCAGCTTCGACTGGCTGTGCGAGGAACTGCTCTCCGGCGGCGAGGCCACAGTGCGGTTCGAGCTGATCGACCCGCAACCCGGCGTCCAGGACACGCCGGATGCGGTGCTCAAGTACTTCAT
>NZ_JAALED010000512.1:578-12682 GCF_014145155.1 Dietzia sp. B19
GACGGGCGACTCCGGGTTCCGTCACGCAAGCTGTTCCGCTGAGCGGCACGCCTGATTGTGGCGGAGAAGACAGGTGGAGAGACTGTCGATATGACAGAGAAGACCATGCTCACCGCCGCGATAGTCGGGTCGGGAAACATCGGCACCGACCTCATGTACAAGCTCGAGCGCAGCGAGTTCATCGAGCCCAGGTGGATGATCGGTATCGATGCGGAGTCCGAGGGGATGAAGCGCGCCGCAGACCACGGACTGACCTGCATGTCCGGCGGGGCCGATGAACTGCTGGCCGCGATCGAGGCGGGAGGCGAGAAGCCCGACCTGCTGTTCGAGGCCACCAGCGCCTACGTCCACAAGGCCTACGCGCCCCGCTACGAAGCCGCGGGCATCACCGCCATCGACCTCACCCCCGCCGCGGTGGGTCCGATGGTCATCCCGCCCGCCAACCTGCACGACCACGTCGACGCGCCGAACCACAACATGGTCACCTGCGGCGGCCAGGCCACCATCCCGATGGTCCACGCGGTCTCCTCGGTCGTCCCGGTGGAGTACGCGGAGATCGTCGCCTCGGTCTCCTCCGAGTCGGCGGGGCCGGGCACCCGCGCGAACATCGACGAGTTCACCGAGACCACCAAGCTGGCCATCGAGAAGGTCGGCGGCGCCAAGCGGGGCAAGGCGATCATCATCCTCAACCCCGCCGAGCCCCCGATGATCATGCGCGACACCATCTTCTGCGCGATCCCCTCCGGCGCCGACCAGGACCTCATCACCACCGCCATCCGCAAGCGCGAGAAGGAGATCCAGGAGTACGTGCCGGGGTACCGGCTGCTCCAGGAACCACAGTTCGATCCGCCCACCGAGATCACCGGGGGGATGGCGCGTGTCGCCATCTTCGTCGAGGTCGAGGGGGCCGGGGACTTCCTGCCGCCGTATGCCGGGAACCTCGACATCATGACCGCCGCCGCCACCAAGGTCGGCGAGGACATCGCCCGGACCCGGCTCGGCAGGACCGAGCTCACCACCACCACGCTGGGAGTGTGAGGACCATGGACAGGACCAACCCGTACAACGCAGACGCCCGCGCGTACAGCCCTGAACTCGACATCCGCATCACCGACTCGTCGCTGCGTGACGGCTCGCACCACAAGCGGCACCAGTTCTCCGTCGACGACGTCCGTGAGGTCGTCGCGGCGCTCGACGGGGCCGGGGTCCCCGTCATCGAGGTCACCCACGGCGACGGCCTCGGCGGAGCGTCCTTCAACTACGGCTTCGCCAAGTCCTACGACCAGGACCTCATCAAGGTGGCGGCCGAGACCGCCACGCAGGCCAAGATCGCGTTCCTCACCCTGCCGGGACTGGGGATCAAGGACGACATCCTGGCCGCGCGGGACAACGGCGGGTCGATCTGCCGGGTCGCCACCCACTGCACCGAGGCCGACGTCTCGATCCAGCATTTCGGATACGCCCGTGAGCTCGGGTTGGAGACCGTCGGGTTCCTCATGATGAGCCACACCCAACCCCCGGAGGTGCTCGCGAAGCAGGCCCGCATCATGGCCGATGCGGGGTGTCAGTGCGTGTACATCGTCGACTCGGCGGGCGCGCTCGTCATGGACCAGGTGTCAGACCGGGTCGCCGCGCTGGTCGCGGAGCTCGGCGACGACGCGCAGGTCGGCTTCCACGGGCACGAGAACCTCGACGTGGGCGTCGGGAACTCGATCATGGCCATCCGCGCCGGCGCGCAGCAGATCGACGGTTCGACCCGCCGCTTCGGCGCCGGCGCCGGCAACACACCCGTCGAGGCGCTGGTGGGCGTGTGCGACAAGCTCGGCATCACCACCGGCGTGGACTTCTTCAAGATCGCCGACGCGGCCGAGGACGTGGTGCGGCCGCTCATGCCGACCGAGTGCGTGGTCGACCGGTCGGCGTTGATGCTCGGATACGCGGGCTGTTACTCGTCCTTCCTCAAGCACGCCGAGGGCCACGCGAACCGGTACGGCGTGCCCTCATCGGAGATCCTCATCCGCGCGGGCGAGCGCCGCCTGGTGGGCGGACAGGAGGACCAGCTGATCGACATCGCGCTGGAGATCCAGAAGGAGCAGGCGGGCGTCTAGACCGCATCAGTACAGAACGCGGCAGTTCGTCGACGGGACCGTCAGGTGCCGGTCGTGGTGTGACCCTGCGCCCAGTCCACGATCGGCCCGAGGGTGGACTCGTCGACGAACTCCACCCGCTCGCGGTTCAGCAGGAGGCGGGCCATCGGTTCGTCCGGCGTCTTGCGCAGTTCTCTGCGCAGGGCAGCCATGAGTACGCGGTCCGCCCACCGCAGCCGGTCCGGGTCCAGGTCGCCGCGCAACTGGAAGACGGTGACCTCGCGACCGGAGGCCGCCACGAGTTTCTGCGCGAGGGTGCCGCGACCAGGGTCGTCGGCGGGGGACAGGGCGACGACGACGAGGGCCGCGGGGCCCGGAGCCGAGCGGATCGCCCGGATGATGCGTCGCCGACCGAGGATCGTCGTGACGTATTGAGGTGCGAGGACGATCAACGGGTCGGCGGCGGCCGCGTCCCCGATCGAGGCGAGACCCACGGCGCGCGTCCCGATCCTCTCGGCGAGCGCGTCCGCGTATTTGCGGGTGGAGCCGTATCGGGAGGTGAAGGTGACGACAGGGTGGTTCACGCCCTGCAGTCTGTCACTCGGAGTACGAGACCTCGACGCGATCGGTCTTGGGCAGGAGCTGGCAGCTCAGTACGTACCCCTCCTCGACCTCCTCCGGGTCGAGGATCCCGTTGTGGATCATCTCGACCTCGCCGGACTTGAGAATGCAGGCACAGGCGGAGCACTCGCCCTTGCGGCAGGAGAACGGCGCCTTGATGCCCTTCGACAGCAGGACGTCGAGCAGCGGGGTGTTGCGGGGCCACGAGACCTCGTGGGTCTCGTCGTCGAGCTCCACGATCGCCGTGGCCGGCCCGGCGCCGTCGTCTCCAGGCGAGTCGTCGATCACGATCTCGGCGAACGGATCGCCCTCGATCGAGGAGAACGCCTCGGTGTGGATGAGGTGCATGTCGGCACCCGAGCGGCGGAGCCCGTCTTTGACGGTCTCCATGAACGGCGCCGGGCCGCAGATGTACGACTGGCGCTTGGCTGCCACCGGGTGCAGGAGATTGCCGATCATCTCGGGGGAGGGGATGCCCGACACCGACTCGAGCCAGTGGAGCACGGTGAGCCGATCGGGGTTCTCCCGCTGCAGGGCCTGCAGTTCGTCCTTGAAGATCACCGACTTCTCGTCACGGTTGGCGTACACCATGACGATGTGACCGGTGCCCTGGGCGAGCGCCGACTTGAGGATCGACATGACCGGGGTGACCCCGGAGCCGGCGGCCAGGAGGATGAAGTCCTGGTCGAGGTTCTTGGGCGTGAAGATGCCCGACGGGGCCAGCACGTGCATGGTCATGCCGACCTCGGCGTTGTCACACAGCCAGTTGGATCCGTACCCGTCGACCGTTCGCTTGACGGTCACCTTGAGTCGGGAGTCCTCGGTGGGGGAGCTCGAGAGCGAGTAACAGCGCGCCACGGACCCGGTCTTGTCGCTGGGGATCCTCAGGGTGAGGAACTGTCCGGGGGTGTACCGGAAGTCCTCCTCGGCACCGGCGGGGATCTCGAAGACGATCGACTTGGCGTCGGCGGTCTCCTCGATCACCTCGGCGATCGAGAGTTCGCGCACGAAGGAGCCGAGTTGTGGGGTGGCGGTCATGGATTGGGAGCCTATCGCTTGAATGCGGCGGGGCGGGAGATCACTCCCGGACGTTTTACTCCGGGACGTACAGCGGGTTGACCATGTGATCGGCGTCAGCAGGATCCACGCCGTCGGCGAGGGTGATCAGACCCTCCGCGTAGGCGTACCGGATGCTCGCGAGCATCCGTGGGCAGGTGTCCTCCCCCTGCGGCCGCTCGCCGCCGTCCCGCCATTCGGCGAGGACGGGGCACGCGCGGTCACTGCTCGCGGTCCACTGGATGGAGGTGTGCTTCTCGCTGTTCTTCCGGACGGACACACAGGTACCGCACGCGCGGCACTCGACGGGGTGGAAACCCGCCCGGGTGTAGGTCTCGCGGTCCAGATCGGTGTCGCCGTGCAGCCGCGCGGCGCGCGCCGGGTCGGTCTCGTCCCAGGTGGGCGCGCGCCGCGAGTCGTGTTGCTTGAACATCACTTCTCCGCGCGGGAGGCGCTCGCTTCCCCGGCGACCTTGGCCATGCCGGTGTACTGGGTCTGCTCGTCCGAGATCTCGGCCTCACCGGCCTCCTGCTTGCGCATGTTCTCGGCGACCTCGCCCTCCCAGTACTGGTTGGCGGCGGTGGTGTCGACCTCGAACTCGAACCGCTCCTGCATCTCGGGCTCGACCTTGTCGCGGTCCACGTAGAACTGCTCGTACCACCGGCGGAGCTGGTAGACGGGACCGTCCTCCTCGCACAGGAGCGGGTTGGCGATCTGCGACTTGCGCTGCCAGATGCGGACGTCCTGGAGGAAGCCCTCGCCGAAGAAGGTGGCGATCTTCGCGGCCATCTTGGCGGCCGTCGCGTCGTCGAAGCCCGCCGGCTTCTTCACCGACAGCCCGTACATCAGCACGAACGAGTTCTGGTCGATCGGGTAGTGGCAGTTGATGAGGATCGCTTCGGTCTCGAAGTCCCCGTACATCTGCTTGAGGGGGTTGATCATGTACGCCGGACCGAAGTAGGACGCCTCGGACTCGAGCAGGGTGTCGCCGTACTTGCCGCCCGTCGGGTCGTGGTCCGGCCGGCCCTTGGTGTTGAGGTACTGGGTGGCGGTCTGACCCTCGAAGACGTTCTTGAAGTACGTGGGGAACGCGAAGTGGATGTAGTAGAAGTGGGCCATGTCGACCACGTTGTCGACGATCTCCATGCAGTTGGAGCCCTCGATCACGAGGCGGTTCCACTCCCAGTCGGTCCATTCGCCGGTGCCGTACTCCGCGATGACCGGGATCGCGTCCTCGTCGAGGGGCGGGTTGCCCTCGTGGTCGTGCCAGACGAAGACCTGGCCGGACTGGATGTTGGTGATCCAGGCGCGGGTCCTGGCGCGCAGCGGGACGCGCTTGGCGTAGGGGATGCCCTTGCACTTGCCGTCACCGCCCCACCGCCAGTCGTGGAACGGGCACGCGATGTTGCCGTCCTTGACCTCGCCGTCGGAGAGGTCGCCGCCGAGGTGCCGGCAGTAGGCGTCGAGGACGTTGATCTCACCCTCGTCGTTCGCCCAGACGACCAGCTTGGTGCCGAAGGCCTGGATGGAGTGGGGGGCGCCGTCGCTGAACTCCTTGACGGTGCCGATGCAGTGCCAGCCGCGCGCGTAACGATCCCGGGTCTCGCCCGTGTCGATTTCGCGGACAGCTCCGGGGGCCGAGCCGTGTGCGGTCATGATGATCCTCCTGAGGGCGTGAGCCGGATGAGAACAGGTTATAGAATCGGGATGCCGGTCACAACCAATCCCTGTCGGCGCTGGCACGGGGTGCCATAGCCTGAGTTCCGGGCGGTTCAGTCTGGTGGAAAACTGTAACGTGTTCTAGTCTAAGGCCAAGCGGCCCACAAAAGCCAGAGAGGGATCACATGAGCGAGCACGCCAACCACGAGGTCATCGACCGGATCAAAGCACTGCTGCCCGGTTTCGCCGAGCGTGCGCAGGAGACCGAGGACCTGCGCAGGGTCCATCCGCAGAACATCGCGGAGCTCGACGAGGCCGGCTTCTTCAAGCTCTGTCAGCCCGCCCAGTGGGGCGGGTACGAGGCGGACATGGAGGCCTTTTACACCGCCGCCATGACCATCGCGACGGCCTGCCCGTCCACCGGGTGGTGCGCCAGCATCCTGGGAATCCACAACTGGCACCTGGCCCTGTTCCCGCAGCAGGCGCAGGAGGACGTGTGGGGCTCGGACACCACCGTCCGCATCTCGTCGTCGTACGCCCCGATGGGCGCGGCCACGAAGACCGACGACGGGTTCCTCCTCAACGGCAAGTGGTCCTGGTCCTCGGGCTGCGACCACGCCGACTGGGTGTTCGTGGGCGGTCCCGTGCTGGACGGCAACGGCAAGATGATCGACTTCTGCACCTTCCTGGTGGAGAAGTCCCAGTACGAGATCCTCGACGTCTGGCACGTCGCCGGACTCAAGGGCACCGGGTCGAACGACATCCTGATCAAGGACGCCCTCATCCCCGCGCACCGCGTGCTGTCCTTCGGTGACATGGCCAACACGACCAGCCCGGGGCTGGAGGTCAACACCAACCCGATCTACCGCATGCCGTGGGGCACCATCCACCCCACCACCATCTCCACCCCGATCGTCGGCATGGCGTTCGGGTGCTACGAGGTGCACCGCGAGCACCAGCGCGCGCGGGTCCGTGCCGCATTCGGCACCAAGGTGAAGGACGACCCGTTCGCGAAGGTCCGGCTCGCCGAGGCCGCGGGTGACATCGACGCGGCGTGGCTGCAGCTCATGCGCAACGTCCGCGAGGAGATGGACCTGATCAAGGCCGGCGACGTCCCGGGTATGGACATCCGCACCCGCGCCCGTCGGGACCAGGTCCGCGCCACCCAGCGCTCGATCGACGCGATCGGGCTGCTGTTCCAGAACTCCGGCGCCCGCGCGCTCGAGGACACCTCGCCGATCCAGCGCTTCTGGCGCGATGCCAACGCCGGTCGGGTCCACGCGGCCAACGAGGCGACCAAGGCGTACATCATGTACGGACAGAACGAGTTCGGCGAAAAGGTCGCGGACTCGATGGTCTGATCCGCCCTAGCGGATCGAGAGGACTGACTTGGCATGGCAATAAGCAACTTCGGATATGTCCGGATCTACGCCACCGACATGGACGCCTGGCGCGAGTACGGCACCAAGGTGCTCGGGTTCGTCGAGGGCAAGGGCGACGACCCGGATGCGCTCTACTTCCGTATGGACGAGAACCCGCACCGGTGGATCATCGTCCCCGGGCCGGAGGACACGCTCGCCGCGGTGGGCTGGGAGTGCGCGAACGAGGCGGAGCTCGACGACGTCAGGCGACGTCTCGACGAGGCCGGGGTGGCCTGGCAGGACGCCCCGGACGAGGTGAAGCGGGACCGGAAGGTGCGGGGGCTGATCACCTGTCAGGACCCGGCCGGGTTCACGCTGGAGATCTACCACACCATCGCTCTGCAGCACCGCCGCATCCCGACCCCCTACGGGCACGAGTTCGTCACCGGCGACCAGGGGGCGGGCCACATCGTGCTCTCCACCCCGGACGAGGCGGCGGCGCTGGAGTTCTACCGGGACGTCCTCGGGTTCGCCCTCCGTGACTCGATGAGCCTGCCGCCGGAGATCGTCGGTCGACCGGCCGACGGGGAGCCCGCGTGGCTGCGTTTCCTCGGCTGCAACCCCCGCCATCACTCGCTGGCGTTCACCCCGTTCCCCAACCCCACGGGGATCATCCACCTGATGGTCGAGGTCGCGTCGGCCGACGACGTGGGACTCGGGCTGGACCGGGCACTGCGCAAGAAGGTCAGGATGTCGGCCTCACTCGGCCGGCACGTCAACGACAAGATGCTGAGCTTCTACATGAAGACGCCCGGTGGATTCGACTGCGAGTACGGCTGCGAGGGCGTGCAGGTCGACGATTCGGACTGGGTGGCACGGGAGTCCACCGCCGTGAGCCTGTGGGGCCACGACTTCTCAGTCGGCTTCAAGTAGACGCCTAGGCTGGTTTCCCGGGCAGCAGGGTTGTCGACCAGATGAGCCCGGGACGCCCGATGACGCCCGCGCACGACCGAGTCCAGGGAGGACCGACTTCAGATGAGCAGCACCGACCACCCCCCGGAGGGGCAGAGCTTCTCCAACCGGGAACTGCGCGACGCGCTCGGCCAGTTCTGTACCGGGATCACCGTCATCACGGCGGTCAGGGACGACGCGCCGGTCGGGTTCGCCTGCCAGTCCTTCTCCGCGCTCTCCCTCGAGCCGCCCCTGGTCCTGTTCTGCCCGATGAAGACGTCGGGGTCGTGGAAGGGGATCGAGGCGGCCGGCAGGTTCTGCGTCAACATCCTGTCCGAGGAGCAGGAGGACGTGTCCTCCACGTTCGGCCGTCGCGGCGACGACAAGTTCGCCTCGATCGACTGGTCGCCGAGCCCGCTCGGCTCGCCGGTCATCGACGGCGTGATGGCGTGGCTGGACTGCGAGATCGACCAGGTCCTCGACGGCGGCGATCACTGGATCGTCCTGGGACGGGTCGCCCACCTCGGACCGACTGAGCGGGATGTCCGGCCGCTGTTGTTCTACCGCGGCGCCTATCTGAGTATTGAGGAGGACGTCGTGGATCCGACGCCCGAGCAGGAAGAGCTCGAGAACTTCATCACATCCGCCGACTCCTACACGTGGCTGTGAGCGGCACGGTGGGGGAGAGCGCTGTGGGGGAGAGCGCTGTGGGGGAGAGCACGGTGGGGGAGAGCACGGTGGGGGGGACCGGGGCGACCGGCCCGCTGGCCCGCGCCCTGGCCGAGGCCGAGGAGATCATCCGGTCGGCGCCACACGTGCGGACCGAGGCGGACGTCGCGGAGGGGCTCGACTACCTGCTCGGGACCATCCGCGGCGCCATCGAGACCGGCCAACACCGCGGTCGCAGTCACCCGCAGCTGTTCCAGGCCACGGGCCCGTACACCAAGATGGGCCTGGACAACCCCGACACGCTGTACTTCTACGCCAACCTCACCGACGGCGCCGAGTACGTCATCGAGGGCCGTCGCGGCACCACGGCGGACCTGTCGTTCCAGGTCATGGCCGGGACGTATTCGGCCGATGAGCGCGCCGCGTCGCACGCGGCGTTCGACGACCGCGCGCTGGAGATCGGCGACGACGGACGGTATCGCTTCCGATTGGGTCCGGCGAGGCACGACGACGACGAGGGCGACGCCGGCTACGTGGTGCTCCACCCGGGGACCTCGATGATCGCCGTCCGCGAGGTCTACTCGGACTGGAGCCGTGAGGTGGCCGGGTCGGCGATCCTGCGGAGGGTCGACACGGTGGGCACCGCGCCGGAGCCGGTGACGCTCGCCGGTCAGGAGAAGTTCTACGCCAAGCTCGCCGAGGCGCTCATCGGGCGGTTGCGGACGTGGCTGGCGTTCCCCGAGTGGTTCTTCGGGGACCAGGTCCGCAACACACTGAACGAACCGCGGCAGACCCCCGGCGGCCTCACCACGCAGTTCTCCTCCGCGGGTGTCTTCGAGCTCGGTCCGGACGAGGCCATGGTGATCTCGGTGCCCGTCGCCGGGGCGCCCTACCAGGGCTTCCAGCTGGGCAGCATGTGGTACGCCTCGCTCGAGTACGTGCACCACCAGACCAGCCTCACCGCCGACCAGGCGCACGTCGGCGCGGACGGGATGATCCACCTCGTCGTGGCCGACCGCGATCCCGGTCTGGCCAACTGGATCGAGACCCTGGGCCACCGCGAGGGCATCATGCAGTTCCGCTGGCAGCGGGTGAGCGAGCCCGTCACGCCGGAGCTCGGCCCCTCGGTGAAGGTGGTGCCGTTCGACCGGCTCGCCGACGAGGTACCCGGGTACGACGACCAGCGGGTGACCGCCGAGCAGTGGCGCGAGCGGATCGCCGCGCGGCAGGACGCGTTCGCGCGGAGGGGGCTGTCATGACCGGGTCGGCCGTGAGCGACACGGAGCGGGTGCACGTCGGCACCGTCGAGGACCTGCACGCGAGCGCCTCGCGGGCGATCGGGTTGGAGGACTTCGGCGACGGCGAGGACCGCCACCGCGACGCGCTGGGCGTGCTGCTGGACTCCCTGCACTCCGACGCGGGCCTCACCCCGGCGGGAAGCAAGTACTGGCGCTCCGTGCTCAAGGGCGCGATGGTGGCGCGGCTCGTCTCGCAGGCCGGCTTCTCCGCGGACCCGGCCCAGGCGGACGTCGAGATCGAGCGGCCCGTCGTCGTCACCGGGCTTCCCCGCACCGGGACCACGGCGCTGCACCGGCTCCTCGGAGCCGACCCCGCCAACCAGGGGCTGGAACTGTGGCTCACGGAGGTGCCCAAGCCCCGGCCGCCGAGGGAGCAGTGGGAGGACGATCCCACCTACCGCGGCCTGCGTGACCTGTACGCCGGGTTCATGTCGGAGAACCCCGACTACGGAGGGGTGCACTACATCTCCGCCGACGACCTGGAGGAGTGCTGGCAGCTGCTCCGGCAGTCGGCCACGGCCGCCTCCTATGAGTGCCTGGCCAGGCTCGACGGCTACTCGCGCTGGCTCGAGGGCGTGGACTGGGTGCCCGCGTACCGGCGGCACAAGCGCAACCTCCAACTGATCGGTGCGGACGACCCCGGGCGGCGGTGGGTCCTCAAGAACCCCAGCCACCTGTTCGCGCTCGACGCGCTGCTCGAGGTGTACCCCGACGCCGTGGTGGTGCAGACGCACCGCGATCCGCGGAAGTCGATGGCGTCCATGTTCTCGCTGGCGCACCGGACCGCCGCGGACTGGTCGACCCGGTTCACCCCGGAGTACATCGGGTCCTCGCAGCTCGACCTGTGGGCGCGGGGCGTGTCCGAGTTCGACGCGGTCCGCGCCCGGCACGAGGCCGACCCGGGCTCGCGGGCGACGTTCGTGGACGTCAACCACCGGGAGCTCATCGAGGACCCGGCGGGAGTGGTCGAGCGGGTGTACTCCGCGATCGGTACCGAGCTCGACGAGGGAGTGCGGGAGGCGGTCGAGACGGAGAACGCCAGGAGTCTGTCCGGCGAGCGGGCGCCCGCCCACCGCTACACGCTCGCCGACTACGGGCTCAGCGAGGACCAGGTCGCCGAGCGGTTCGACGGCTACCGGGGCCTGGAGGGATAGCGGTACCGGGTCAGAGGTACGCCCGCGCCGCCTCGACGATGCGGTCCGCGACGTCCTCCTTGCACACGAGCAGGTCGGGGAACTCGTTCTCCTCGACGTTGTAGACCAGCTCGGAGCCGTCGAGTCGGCTGGCGTGCAGTCCGCGCTGGCGTACCACCCCGTACGTGGCGGCGGAATCCCACTGGTGGTGGCCGCTGGTGTGGATGTAGGCGTCGCACTCGTCCTCCACCACGGTGGCGGTCTTGCCCCCGCCCGAGCCGAGGCGGGTGAGGGAGGCGCCGAGGGTCTCGGCGAGTTCTTCCGCGAACGCCGGGGGATCGGCCTCCGAGACGGCGATGCGCAGGCGGTCGTCCTCGCGCGGGGGGACCAACGGGCCGGGGTGCGGCCCGCGGATGATGGAGATCGGCTGATAGGTGGTGGCACCACGGCCGGTGATCACCCGCCCGTACGCGGGCATGGCGATCGCGCAGGCGGTGATCCCGCCGGTGCCGTCGGGGCCGCGTTCCCACAGGGCCACGTGCACCGCCCAGTCGGGGCGGCCCTCGGTGCGGTACGAGCTGACGCCGTCCAGCGGGTCGATCATCCACACGCGGTCCGCCTCGAGGCGGGCCCGGGAGTCCGGGTTCCATTCGCCGAACACGAGGTCGTCGGGGCGGGCCACCGCGAGCCGGTCCAGGATCACGGCGCGGGCCTCCCCCTCGGCGAAGTCGCCGAGTTCCTCCGGAGCGACACGGGAGACCCTCAGGTCGGTGAGCAGCCGTCCGGCCTGTGCGGCCAGGTCCTCGGCGAGTCGTTGGTCGTTGGTCCGTCCGTGCTCGGGGAAGGGGCTCATGCAGGTGATTCTAGAGGCCCGCGGCCACCTCGAGCGCCGCCAGGATCTCGTGGGGTTGGCCGAGTAGCTGAGCGGTGCCGTGGGCCCGCTTGAAGTACAGGTGAACGTCGTACTCCCACGTGATCCCGACCCCGCCGTGGAGCTGGATGGCCTCGCCGGTGATCCACTGCAGCGCCTCGGAGCAGTACACCTTGGCCGCGGCGGCCTCGATCTCCGCGGCGTAGGCGGCGTCGTCGGAGTCGGGCCCGTCCCCGGGGGACTGCGCCGCGGCGACCATCGCCGCGGCCGAGTAGGACAGCGACGCCGCGGTCTCGGCCCTGACGTACATGTCGGCCATGCGGTGCTTGAGGGCCTGGAACGAGCCGATGGTCCGGCCGAACTGCCTGCGCTCCTGCGTGTACCGCACCGTCGCGTCG
>NZ_JAALED010000513.1:0-2239 GCF_014145155.1 Dietzia sp. B19
GCAAGGAGCGGGTGGTCCCGGTGGGGCGTCCGGCCTGCGATGCGGTCGGCGCCTACCTGGTGCGCGCCCGTCCCGCACTGGCGGTCCGGGGCGGCCCGGCGTTGTTCCTCAACGCCCGTGGCGGCCGTATCACCCGGCAGTCCCTGTGGAACGTGGTGGCCGCCGCCGCGGAGCGGGCGTCGGTCGGCACCGACGTCTCGCCGCACTCCTTCCGCCACTCCTTCGCGACCCACTTGTTGGACGGCGGCGCGGACATCCGGGTGGTCCAGGAGCTGTTGGGGCACGCCTCGGTGACCACGACGCAGGTCTACACCCTCGTCACCGTCGACACGCTCCGCGAGGTCTGGGCCGAGTGCCACCCCCGGGCACGGTAACGTGACCGGGGACCGGCCTGAGCGCAGGTGACGACGCAGCGAGAGGAGACGCGGGTGGCGCAGGACTCTGGGACCATGGATCCCGCACTGTTCTCCCGCGCGGAACTGCTCGGCGCCGACGACCCGGCGGCCGGCGAGGGCTTCTCGGCGATCCCCGAACCGCAGCCGCTCACCTCGCACGGTCCCGCCATGGTGCTCTCGATGTGCAACCAGAAGGGCGGGGTCGGCAAGACCACCAGCACGATCAACCTGGCCGCCGCCCTCGCGGAGTACGGCCGCCGGGTCCTCGTCGTGGACCTCGACCCCCAGGGTGCGCTGTCGGCGGGCCTGGGCATCCCGCACCACCAGCTGGATCTGACGGTCTACAACCTCCTGGTGGACAACACCGTGTCGACGGAGGAGGTGCTCGTCCGGACCCGGGTGGAGGGGGTGGACCTCATCCCCGCCAACATCGACCTGTCCGCCGCGGAGATCCAACTGGTCAACGAGGTGGGGCGCGAACAGGCTCTGGGCCGCGCGCTGTACCCGGTGCTCGACCGCTACGACTACGTCCTGATCGACTGCCAGCCGTCACTGGGGCTGCTCACCGTCAACGCACTGGCCTGTTCGGACGGCGTGTTGATCCCGATGGAGTGCGAGTACTTCTCGCTGCGTGGGCTCGCCCTGTTGACGGACACCATCGACAAGGTCCGCGACCGGATCAACCCGCGTCTGCACCTGACCGGGATCCTGATCACGATGTTCGACCGCCGGACGGTCCATGCCCGCGACGTCCTCGGCCGCGTCGTCGAGGTGTTCGGTGACCAGGTCTTCGACACCCTCGTCACCCGGACGGTCCGGTTCCCGGAGACCACCGTCGCCGGTGAACCCATCACCACGTGGGCGCCCAGATCTGCGGGTGCGCAGGCCTACCGGGCGCTGGCTCGCGAGGTCATCCAGCGCGGCAGGTGAGCGGTCCGGTGACCGGGGTCGGGCACCCGCCGGGGGACGACGCCACCGAGGTACCCGATCCGCGTGCGTTCACAGTCCACCTGACCAACTTCACCGGCCCGTTCGACCTGCTCCTGAAGTTGATCGATTCGCGTCGCCTCGACGTGACCGAGGTCGCCCTCCACTCGGTGACCGACGAGTTCATCGCCCACGCCCGCGAGTTGGGCCGGGAGGCGGGCCTCGAGGAGGTCACCGAGTTCCTGGTGGTGGCGGCCACGCTGCTCGACCTCAAGACCGCACGACTCGTGCCCTCCGGTGAGGTCCAGGACCTGGAGGATCTGGCCCTGCTCCAGGCGCGGGACCTGCTCTTCGCCCGGCTCCTGCAGTTCCGGGCGTTCCGCCAGGTGGCCGAGCTGTTCGCCGAGCTCGACAGGACCGCCCGCCACTCCCACCCGCGGACGGCGGGTCCGGACGAGGAGTTCCTGGACCTGCTGCCCGAGGTGGAGCTGGGCGTCGACGTGGAACAGTTCGCCACCATCGCCGCCGTGGCGTTCCGACCCCGGCCGGTGGAGGAGGTGGGGGTCTCGCACGTGCACACCCCGGCCGTGTCCGTCCCCGAGCAGGCCGCCCGCGTCCTGGAGTTGCTGAGGTTCCGGGGCCGGGGCCAGTGGGTCGACTTCCGGGAGCTGGTCTCCGGGTGCGGAGACTCCCTCGTCGTCGTCGCCAGGTTTCTCGCCCTGTTGGAGTTGTACAGGGCGCGCGCCGTGGCGCTCGCCCAGGACGAGGCGCTCGGTGACCTGTTGGTGAGTTGGACGGGCGAGGAGGCCGCCGAGGTGACACGCGGGAGGGACGAATGGACGTGACGGAGGGCGACGACATGCGTGCGATGGGGCCGGACGGGGACGACGACGAGCTCGACGAGCCCGGGGCCCCGC
>NZ_JAALED010000514.1:0-2731 GCF_014145155.1 Dietzia sp. B19
GGCCTCGTCGTCGGCGTCCGGGTCGCCCCCGTCGTCGTCGAGCTCCACCCAGCCCCGCAGCGACGCGACGGCCGGGCACCGCCGGTCGGCCAGCGCGGCGTGGAGTTCCACGTCGGGGTTCAGGCCGGGTTGGACCAGTCGGAACACCTTGACCATGAGGTCGTCGCCGAACACCAGGGACGAGTTGGACTGCTCGCCCTCGAGCAGCCTGCCCCGGGCGGGCTCCGGGGCGGGAGCGCCCGGGACCAGGCGGAACCGCAGCCCTCCCACCTCGTCCTGCCCGGAGAGGTGCGACACCAGCGACTCGGTCCCGCGCGGATCACGCAGTCCGTCGTAGACCACCGGTGAGGCGCCGTCGGGGGTCAGGGGGAGCGTCCGGCGGTCGTCCGGCAGGGTCCGCGCGGTGGCCAGTGGGACCTGATAGCGTTGTGGTCGCCCGTCCACCTCCACGTCCACCAGCAGGTGCTCCACCAGGACGTCGGCGTGGTCGAGCAACACCGCCCGCCGGGCGATCCGCACCGCCGACAGTCGCCGGCCCTTTCCCGCGAACCAGCGTTGTCCGGGGAGCCACTCGGTCAGCAACCTGACCATGGCGTCGTCGTCGACGGGGGTGATGCTCATGCCGCGCCTCTCATGCCGGGGTGTCCGTGGGACTGCGCAGCTCCAGCCAGTAGAAGCCGTAACCGGGCAGGGTGAGCTGGTACGGGTCGGCGTCGATCTCCGGGAACGGGACCCCGCCGGTGAGCTCGGTGGGCCGTCGACCGGCGAACTCCGACAGGTCCAGGCGCACGGCCTGCGGGAACCTCGAGAGATTGTTGACGCACAGGATCACGTCCGCCCGGGGGTCCTCCTCGGGGGACCCCATCGTCCGCAGATAGGCCAGGATGCTCGGGTTGGAGCCACCCAGATCGGTGAACTCGCCGCGTCCGAACGCGGGGTGGCTCTTGCGCACGTGGATCATGCGCCGCGTCCAGTGCAGCAGGCTGGCGGTGGAATTGAGTTGCGCCTCCACGTTGACGCCCTGGTAGCCGTACTGCGGGTCCATGATCACCGGGAGGTAGAGCCGGCCCGGGTCGCACCGGGAGAACCCGGCGTTGCGGTCGGGGCTCCACTGCATCGGCGTGCGCACGGCGTCGCGGTCGCCCAGCCAGATGTTGTCACCCATGCCGATCTCGTCGCCGTAGTACAGCACCGGGGACCCGGGCAGGCTGAGCAGCAGCGCCGAGAACAGCTCCAGCTGGTTGTGGTCGCCGTCGAGCAGCGGGGCCAGGCGGCGGCGGATGCCGATGTTGGCCTTCATCCGCGGGTCCTTGGCGTACTCCGCGTACATGTAGTCGCGTTCCTCGTCCGTCACCATCTCGAGCGTGAGCTCGTCGTGGTTGCGCAGGAAGATGCCCCACTGGGCGGAGGACGGGATGTCGGGGGTGTGCGCGAGGATCTCGGTGACGGGGAACCGGGACTGACGCCGCACCGCCATGAAGATCCTGGGCATCAGCGGGAAGTGGAACGCCATGTGGCACTCGTCGCCCACCTCGGGCTCGCCGAAGTACGCCACCACGTCCTCGGGCCACTGGTTGGCCTCGGCCAGCAGGACCCGGCCGGGGTACTCCTCGTCCACCACCGCCCGGCACTTGCGCAGGAACTCGTGCGTCTCGGGGAGGTTCTCGCAGTTGGTGCCGTCGCGCTCGAACAGGTACGGCACGGCGTCCAGGCGGAACCCGTCGATCCCCAGGTCCAACCAGAACCGCAGGACGTCGATCATCGCGTCCTGGACCTCGGGGTTGTCGTAGTTGAGGTCGGGCTGGTGGGAGAAGAAGCGGTGCCAGTAGAACTGTCCGCGCACCGGATCGTAGGTCCAGTTGGAGGTCTCGGTGTCGACGAAGATGATGCGGGCGTCCGGGTACCGGGTGTCGTCGTCGGACCACACGTAGAAGTCCCCGTACGGCCCGGTCGGATCGGACCGCGACTCGGTGAACCAGGCGTGGGTGTCGGAGGTGTGGTTCATCACCAGGTCGGTGATCACCCGGATGCCCCGCTGGTGCGCCTGGTCGAGGAAGTCGACGAAGTCCTCGACGGTCCCGAACTCGGGCAACACGGCGCGGAAGTCGCGGATGTCGTACCCGCCGTCGCGGAGCGGCGAGTCGTAGAACGGCGGCAGCCAGAGGCAGTCGACCCCCAACCACTCCAGGTAGTCGAGCTTCTCGGTGAGCCCGCGCAGGTCCCCGGTGCCGTTGCCGTCGGAGTCGTTGAACGCCCTGACCAGGACCTCGTAGAACACGGCTGACTTGTACCAGTCCCGATCGATCTCGAGCTCGGCCGCGTGCCGGTAGTTGTCGGCACTGGGCTCGACCACGTGACCGTCGTCGGTGAGCTCGGGCTCGGGGTGTCGGGGATCGGACCGGTGGGGGTCGGCCTGGTGTTGGTCGGGCTTGTGGCGCGACATCGGTGACATGGGGGCGAGCCTACGGCCCAGTACGATCCGTTGCATGCGGAAAATCGGCCCGGCGGAGCGTATCCGCGGCCTGAGGGGCGTGGATCCCGCGCGGTCGTATCGCCAGCGGCACGGCCGCCGGGCCCGCGCGCTGGCGGCCCTGTTGGATGTCGACGACGACGAGGTGGTCGTGCGCCCCTGGGAGTTGCGACTGCCCCGGACGGTCATCCTCGCCGCGGCCCGGACCAGGGGCCTGGAACCCGTGGGAGGCCCCGGGGAGCCCGGGCGACGCGGACCGTG
>NZ_JAALED010000515.1:0-1059 GCF_014145155.1 Dietzia sp. B19
GGGTGCGGCGGGGTGACGGGTCGGGGCGCATGGGGCAAGCGTCGACGACGACGAGCGTGGCATCCCTCGTCCATCCCGCGATTTCGGCATCGGCTGTGGAGGCGGACGGCCCTGTGGAGCATCGGACCCGCCGGCCCATCGAGCATCGGACCCGCCGGCCCGTCGAGAAGAGCGTTTCGCGCACCTCCCTTTCGGCCGATGTGAGCCGAACAGACTTCTCGTTGGTCGGCGATGGCGAGGTCGGCCGCTCCCCGCACTGTGACGCGGGCCGCTGTCCATCGCCACCGGCCTCGGTAGACTGGGTCCCCACACCGGTCGGTCGAGCGCAGGGCGGAGAACCCGTCCGCGGCGGGCCGGGACAGAACCTTTCAGGAGTTGACCTCAACGATGACCACTGTCGCCGTAGTCGGAGCCACGGGCCAGGTGGGGCGCGTGATGCGCGCCCTGCTGGAGGAGCGGGACTTCCCGGCTGACAAGGTGCGGTTCTTCGCCTCCGCCCGGTCGGCGGGCACCACGCTGCCGTTCCGCGGCGAGGAGATCGTCGTGGAGGACACGGCCGACACCACCGACGAGGAGCTCAAGGGCATCGACATCGCCCTGTTCTCCGCGGGCGGCACGATGTCCAAGGAGCAGGCCCCTCGGTTCGCCGCGGCCGGCGCCGTCGTCGTCGACAATTCCAGCGCCTGGCGCAAGGACCCCGACGTCCCGCTGATCGTCTCCGAGGTCAACCCCGAGGCCGCGCAGAACCCGCCCAAGGGCATCATCGCCAACCCCAACTGCACCACCATGGCCGCGATGCCGGTCCTCAAGGTGCTCCACGACGCGGCCGGGCTCAAGCGGCTCGTCGTCTCCACCTACCAGGCCGTGTCCGGGTCGGGTCTCGCCGGCGTCGACGCGCTCAACGACCAGGTGACCGGCAACATCGGCGCGGGCCACGAGCTCGTGCACGACGGGCGGGCGCTGAGCGTGGACGACACTGGGCCGTACGTGGCGCCGATCGCGTTCAACGTCCTGCCGATGGCGGGCGCGCTGGTCGACGACGGGTCCGAGGAGACCGAC
>NZ_JAALED010000515.1:1224-3473 GCF_014145155.1 Dietzia sp. B19
GGAGCAGGCGCGCGAGCTGCTGTCCTCGGCGGCCGGCGTGAAGGTCGTGGACGTGCCGACCCCGCTGGACGCCGCCGGCATCGATGAGTCGCTGGTGGGCCGCATCCGACAGGACCAGTCGATCGAGGGCACCAAGGGCCTGAACCTCATGGTGGCGGGCGACAACCTGCGCAAGGGCGCGGCGCTCAACACGATCCAGATCGCGGAGCTGCTGGTCAAGTAACGCCGGTGCTGGTCACGTAGTCAGCCGAGGGGGGAGCCGTTCGGTAGGACGACGATGACGAGCTCCGCAGCAGCCCTTGACGAGAGCCGTCGCCCGGTCACGCTGATTGGGCGGCGGCGCCGGTCGCGAGCGGGGGAGCCGCGGAACTCCACACTGAGTGGCCGCTACACGCAAGCTGCTTGATGTGCCAGAATCGCAAGCATGGACGCGAAGGCACTCGGTAGGCGTATCGCGGAGGCGCGAGTAGCTGCCGGCATGTCGCAGCGGCAGCTTGCGGAAGTGTTGGGCCAGCTCGATCACACTTCGGTCAGCAAGGTGGAATCGGGAACCCGACGCGTCTCGGCGACGGAAATGTTCGCCATCGCCGCGACGCTCGACAAGCCATTGCAGTGGTTCGTGATGGACGAAGTGCCTGCGGTGATCAGCCGCCGCACCGACGCCGGATTCGACCCGGAAGTCACAGAGCGCATGGACGAGGCAATCGAGTTGCTAGCTGACGACATGCGATCGCTGATGCACAAAGAACTGATCTCGACTGTGCGCCGACCCGAATCGGCGGTGCCCGACCGTCATGAGGACGCGGAGCGGGTTGCCCACGAGGCGCGCAGACGGGCCGGGCTGGACAACGAGCCCATCCCCGATATTCTCTCGGTCTGCGAGCGGCTCGGGATGTACGTGTTCGTGGGTAACTACGGTGAGTCGGCGGATGGTGCCTGCGTGACCGTCGACGGGGACAGCGACACGGCGGTGGCCGCTGCGGTGATCAATTCTGAGCAGCCGCAGGGGCGCAAGCGAGTCACGGTCGCCCATGAACTAGCGCACTGGCTGGTAGGCGACGCCTATGACGCACACAGCTCCGATTCCGAGACGATGGTCAAGTCGGTTGCTATTCACTTCCTGATCCCCCGCGAGGGAGCGGCGAAGTTGTGGAGTGACTACCCGACGGAGAGCCCACGCCGCCGCGCCATCCGCATCGCCGGCAAGTACCGGGTCTCGTGGACGGCTACGGTCAACCAGCTCAAGAACGTGGGTCTGATCGAAGAGCGCGAGCGTGTGGCGCTCGCGCGGGAAGTCCCATTTGCTGGGGACTTTGTGGCGGTGGGTGTCCCGCTACCCGCTGACGACCTCGTCGCTCCGCGGCTGTCCCCGCAATTTGCAGCCGCTGTGGTGCGCGGGTACGAAGATGCCAAACTCACACGTAAGCGAGCGCTGCAGATGCTGCGCGGATCAATCAGCGACGCAGAGCTGCGTCCACGAGACGAGTCACCCTTCGAGGTGATCGACGGAGATGCCTGAACGATGGGTCATGGACACGAGTGTGTTCACCCACTGGCATCGTGCAGGCCACGGCGAGATACTGCGAAGGCTCTCGCCCAGCGGGCGAGTGATATTGATACCGGACGCGGTGAACGCCGAGGTTGAGTTGGCGCGCGAGCGCTACTCCGGGATTCCGGCAATCGCGGAGTGTGAGTGGACCGAACTTCGTCCTCGATTCCGACGAGGGAGCAGTGCAGCTGGCGATCCAGTCCGACATGGGAGCCGAGACAGCTGCTGAGCACGCCGGTGAGGCCGCGGTAATCGCATATGCGCAAGCGCACAGCTGCACCGCGATTATCGACGAACGTGAGGCGCTCAGCCAGGCGGTCGAGCGCATGGTCGAGGCCCGGGACTCGATGTGGATCGCCACCGAGGCACTTCACGTCCTCGACGATATCGATCGTGGCGATGCAGAGCGGGTCGTAGATGACCTGCTTGCGACGGGGATGTGGTTGCCGGTGAAATCCGGGGCGAGTCTCGTCGCGTGGGCGTACCGAGAGGGGTACATGGACCGATAACTAACGTGGAAGCGGGAGAGGGTTGTGGCGGGTCTGAGTGGGCGAAGACGGAGTATCGACGACGGGTCCGAGGAGACCGACGAGGAGCAGAAGCTGCGCAACGAGTCGCGCAAGATCCTCGGGCTGCCGGAGCTTCGCGTGGCCGGCACCTGCGTGCGCGTGCCGGTGTTCACCGGTCACACGCTGAGCAT
>NZ_JAALED010000515.1:3698-6151 GCF_014145155.1 Dietzia sp. B19
GCCGTTGAGGGGCGGGGTCGTTGAGGGGCGGGGTCGCCGCGGGGCGGGACCGCCGAGGGGCGGGGAGAACGACGACGACGAGGTCCGCACCAGCACACGGCAGCGCCGCCACCCGGTCGAGCACACCGGGCGGCGGCTCCGGTTGGCGCTCGAGCCGATCGGTCTCTGCGGCGAAGGGGCACGACGACCTACGCTTGTCACGTCAACAGCGATTCGCTGACGGGCTTCGGGATCGGGGAAGCCGCGTCGGGACACGAGCGCTACACGTTGCTCGGCGATCGGAGGACTGTGTGGGCGGGAACGACGACGCCGGGCGCCACGACGACCGGACGGAGACTGGCGGCGACACCCGGACGGCAGAGCGCGTCGACGATCCGATGGTCGAGGTCCGCGACCTGCGCAAACAGTACGGTCGCCGTGGTCCGGTGGCGCTCAGGGGCATCGACTTCACGGTCGGTCGCGGCGAGCTCTTCGGACTGCTCGGGCCCAACGGCGCCGGCAAGACCACGACGCTCGGCATCCTCACCACCCGGGTGAGGCCGACCTCCGGCACCGCGCGGATCGACGGCATCGACGTGGTGGCCGGACCGCAGGCCGTCAAACGGCGGATCGCCGTGATGCCGCAGCAGAGCAACCTGGACCGATCGCTGACCGCCCTGGAGAATCTGACGTTCCACGGCGCCTACTACGGCATGCGGCTGAAGGACCGGCGACGGCGCTCGCGCGAGCTGTTGGAGCAGTTCGGGTTGGCGGACCGCGCTGACGAGCAGGTGGAGAACTTCTCCGGCGGTATGGCGCAGCGCCTGCTCATCGCGCGGGCGCTCATGCACCGTCCGCCGCTCCTCTTCCTCGACGAACCGACCACGGGGCTGGATCCGCAGTCGCGGTTGTTCCTCTGGGACCGGGTGACCGACCTCCACCGATCCGGCACCACGATCATGCTGACCACGCACGACATGGCGGAGGCGGATCGGCTGTGCGAGCGGATCGCGATCGTCGACCACGGTGAGCGGATCGCGCTGGACACCCCGGCCGGTCTGCGGGATCTGTTGCCGGGTAGTCGCGGCATCGAGCTCGTGCTGGACGCCCCCGACGATCCCGCTCCGCTGCTGGCAGAACTCGGGGAGACGGAGTCCGCCGAGCTCGAGCAGGGGCGGTGGCGGGTGCGGTGCTACGGCGACAGCCGCCTGGGCGAGGCGATCGCGGTCGCCGAGCAACGGGGAGCCGTGGTCCGGGACGTGCGCCGGCTCGAGGGCAGTCTGGAAGGCGTGTTCGTGCACCTGACCGGGCGGGAGCTGCGATGAGTGTCGTGACGAGAGACAGTGACCTGGCGAGAGACCCTGACCCGATGCTGGCGCGCGCGACCGGTGTCCGCGCCTTCCTGGGCCTGCTGCAGCGCGACATCTGGAACACCCTCCGTCACGAACTGGGGGGCTTCCTCGCGCAGTCGCTCATGCAACCGTTGGCGTTCCTCTTCGTCTTCGGCCTCGTCCTGCCGGAGATCGGCGCGGTGGACGAGTCCTACGCGACGCAGCTGTTGCCGGGCATCATCGCACTGACGCTCGTGCTGACGGCCCTGCAGAACGTGGCGCTGCCGTTGGTGATCGAGTTCTCGTACACCAAGGAGATCGAGGACCGACTGTTGGCGCCGATCTCTCCGCTGATGGTGGGGGTGGAGAAGTTGGTGTTCGCGACCGGGCGGTCCCTGATCGCGGCGCTGCTGATCCTGCCGCTCGCGGCACTGATCCTGCCGGGCGGGGTGCAGACCGGCGGTGCGAACTGGGGAGTGTTCGCGCTGCTCCTGATCGTCGGCGGCCTCGCCGGGGCGTCGATCGGACTGGTGCTGGGCACGTCGGTCCCGGCGCGGCGCATCAACATGGTGTTCGCGTTGGCCCTGACGCCGCTGATCTTCACCGGCGCCACGTTCTACCCGTGGCAGCTGCTCGATTCCCTGCGGTGGTTCCAGGTGCTGACGCTGTTCAACCCGCTCACCTACGTCTCGGAGGGGATGCGCGGCGCCCTGACCTCGTCTCCGCATCTGGGGGCGGAGTGGATCGCGCTCGGGCTCGCGGTCTCGACGGTCGCCTTCGCTGCCGTCGGTCTGCGCGGGTTCATCCGCCGTGCGGTGGATTGACGACTCCCGTCCGGGGCGTGCGACGGGTGCACCCCTCGGGTCGCGGGGTGGTGAGCGTCAGTATCCGCGGCCGTACTCGACCACGGACAGCAGGTCCTCGCCGTCGACGAACCTGCGGAGGTTCTCCGCGAGCGGCCCGGCCATCTCCTCGGTGAGTCGCCCGGCCGGGTTGGCGACGTGCGGGGTGATCACCACGTTGTCGAGGCCGAACAGCGGGTCGTCCGGCGCGGGCGGCTCCGGATCGGTCACGTCGAGCGCGGCGCCGCCGATCAGGCCGCCGGTGAGCGCGCGGTACAGGGCGGCCTGGTCGATGAGGGGC
>NZ_JAALED010000054.1:0-2449 GCF_014145155.1 Dietzia sp. B19
CTCGACGTTGGCGCGGGCGGTCTCGTCGAAGGCCACCACGCGTCCGACGGCGCGGTCGGCCGAGATCACCTCGAGCCCCGCGTCGTGGTCGCGTGCCCAGTTCGCGGCCCAGGCCACGGCCCGGCGGGCGTCCCGCGAACCGTCGTAGCCGCATACGACCGGTCCGGTGGCGGTTTCCGTCATGGCGTCCTCCTGCGGGTTCGGCGTCGCGGATCAGCCTAGTCGGCGGGTACGACGGCGTCCGGGGGAGCAGCAGATGCGCAGCCGACATCGTTACCAAAGCGGAACCAGTCCTTTTCTGGACCAGTTCCAGAAAGTCGGCTAGGGTGAGGCCCATGACGATGCAGATGGAGGATCCGGGAGCGCTGCTCCGGACAGCCGGGTTGAGGGTCACCTCTCCCCGGTTGGCGGTCCTCGCCGTCGTCGACAGTCGTCCCCACATCGCGGCGGAGGACGTCGCGGTACTGGTCCGGGAGCGGCTGGGCGCGGTGTCCACGCAGACCGTCTACGACGCGCTGCGTGTGTGCACCGACGTCGGACTCATGCGGCGCATCGAACCGGCCGGCTCGCCGGCCCGGTACGAACGCCGCACGGGGGACAACCACCACCACCTCGTGTGCCGGCAGTGCGGCCGGATCGAGGATGTCGAATGCGCGGTGGGGCATGCGCCCTGCCTGCAGGCGGACCACGATCACGGCTTCCTGATCGACGAGGCCGAGGTCAACTACTGGGGCACATGTCCCGAATGTCAGGCGGGCCGTGCCCGGCTCGGTTAAGACTGAGACCCAGACCACATCGCCCATCACCCCACCACAACGAGGAGCACCAGACGTGACCACGCATCCCGCCGACCGCGGCGTACGCGACTTCCAGCCCAAGTCCGCCACCACCACCGACAGTGGCCAGCCGGTACCGAGCGACGAGTTCAGCGCCCGGTTGGGCGAGCTGGGTCCGCAGCCGATCCACGACTTCTACCTCATCGAGAAGCTCGCCCACTTCAACCGCGAGAACGTCCCGGAGCGTCTGCCCCACGCCAAGGGCTCGGGCGCCTTCGGCGAGTTCGTCACCACCGAGGACGTCTCGGACATCACCTGCGCAGGCCTGTTCCAGCAGGGCGTCACGACCCCCATGCTCGCCCGCTTCTCCACCGTCGCCGGCGAGAAGGGCAGCCCCGACACCTGGCGTGACCCGCGCGGCTTCGCGCTGAAGTTCTACACCGACGAGGGCAACTACGACATGGTCGGCAACAACACGCCGGTCTTCTTCGTCCGCGACGCCCTCAAGTTCCCGGACTTCATCCACTCGCAGCGCCGCAAGAACGCCTCCGGCCTGCGCAACCACGCCATGCAGTGGGACTTCTGGACCCTGAGCCCCGAGTCGACCCACCAGGTCACCTGGCTCATGGGCGACCGCGGCATCCCGGCCACCTGGCGCAACATGGACGGGTTCGGCTCGCACACCTACCAGTTCATCAACGCCGAGGGCGTACGCCACTGGGTCAAGTTCCACTTCAAGACCAACCAGGGCATCGACTTCCTCACCCAGGACGAGGCCGACAAGCTCGCCGGTGAGAACGCCGACTACCACCGTCAGGACCTCTACGAGTCCATCGCCAAGGGCGAGTTCCCGTCGTGGGACCTGCACGTCCAGGTGATGCCCTTCGACGAGGCGGAGACCTACCGCTTCAACCCGTTCGACCTCACCAAGGTCTGGTCGCAGAAGGACTACCCGCTGCGCAAGGTCGGCACCATGACGCTGAACCGGAACCCGCAGAACCACCACGCCCAGATCGAGCAGGCGGCGTTCGCGCCGACCAACATCGTCAAGGGCATCGGCTTCTCGCCCGACAAGATGCTCCTCGGCCGTGTCTTCGCGTACCCGGACATCCAGCGCTACCGCATCGGCGCCAACTACCAGCAGGTGCCGGTCAACCGACCGCTCTCGCCGGTGAACTCCTACTCCAAGGAGGGCGCCATGCAGTACGAGTTCCCGCACCCGGCGCAGGCCGAGTACGCCCCCAACACCCTCGACGGCCCGGTCGCGGACCCGGCCAAGGCGTTCGACTTCGGTGACTGGGACACCAAGGGCTCGGAGATCTACCGCGGGGACGTCTCGCCGCACTCCGACGACACCGACCAGGCGCAGGCCACGACGCTCTACCGGGAGGTCCTCGACGACGCGGCCCGCGAGCGTCTGGCGTCCAACATCGCCGGTCACGTGAGCAAGATCGACCCCTCGGAGACCGAGCTCCTCGAGCGCGTGTACGCCTACTGGGCGGCCGTCGACCAGGGGCTGTGCGAGGCCGTCAAGGCCGGCGTCGAGTCCGGTCCGCGCGGCAACCACCGTCTCCAGGAGTGACCATTCCGTAGCCGAGCATGTTTCGGTCGAGCACGCGTCGGCCGAACTCGACTGAGACGAAGGGCCCGATCCCGCGACCAGCGGGGTCGGG
>NZ_JAALED010000516.1:0-1416 GCF_014145155.1 Dietzia sp. B19
TCCCCGCCACGCCGGCAGCAGCGAGAAGTGGAGGTTCACCCAGCCGTGTGCGGGGATGTCCAGGACGGGTCGCGGCACCAGGTGCCCGTAGGCCACCACCGGCACCGCGTCGGGTGCGAGGTCACGGAGGCGCTCGGCGAACTGCGGGTCGCGGGCGTTCGGCGGCGTGAGGACCTCGATCCCCGCGGCGTCGGCAGCCGCGGCCACGGGACTGCGGGACAGGCTCCGGCCGCGACCGGTCCGGGCATCGGGACGGGAGACCACCGCCACCACGTCGTGTCGGCCTGAGGTCAGCAGGGCCTCGAGTGAGGGGACGGCCGCCTGCGGTGTGCCGGCGAAGACGAGTCGCACCGTCACCTCACCGCCATCGCGTCGGCGAGTCGGTCGTAGACGACCCCGGCGCTGATGGCGTCGCTACCGAACCATCCGGACGACCGTATCCCGGCCATCGCCGAGCGCCGCCGGTCCGGGGTGAGGCGCTGGAGGAACAGGATCCCGTCGAGGTGGTCGGTCTCGTGCTGCACGGCGCGCGCGAGGATCCCCTCGGCCTCGAGACGCACCGGCTCTCCGTGCACGTCGACGCCGCGCGCCACGACACGCGCGTAGCGTTCGGTGGGTTCGGAGACCCCGGGGATCGACAGGCACCCCTCGTTGACGTGAGTCCTCTCGTCCCCGATCGGTTCCCACTCCGGGTTGACGAGGTGGCCCTCGCGGCCTCCACAGGTGTAGACGAACACCCGGGTGGACACGCCGATCTGGGGAGCGGCCAACCCGGCTCCGTCCTCGTGGCGGACCGTGTCCATGAGGTCGGCCACGATGCGCGCCAACCTGTCGTCGAACGAGGTGACGGGATCGGTCGGGGTCCTCAGGACGGGATCACCGAAGAGCCGGACGGGATGGACGGCCATGCGTATCTGAACTCCTCGCGGACGGGGATACGGGAAACGCCCATTCTAGGTGTTCTCCGGGCAACCCACCGCACGGGCCGGTCAGCCGATGTGTACCGGGTCGAGCCGGACCCGGACGGGGTCGGCGTTCCGCCGTCCCGACCGCGCCACCACGACCGCCCGTAGTTCGGTGGAGACCGCTCCGAGCAGCGGTGGCGGGACGCGGAGCAACACCCGCTCGGGGTCCTCCACGCCGTCGTGTCCGGGCAACTCCTCCCCCGGGGGGAGGTCGACGGGCCCGAGCACCTCCACCTCGTCCGGGATCCGGAGCTCGTCGAGGATCTCGGCCAGCGCGGAGGCCGGGCCGTCCACCGCCATCATGTGGACGGCGGGCGGGAACCCCACCTCGGCGCGGTCCGCGAGTTCGCGTTCGGCCCACCCCTGGGGGTCCCACCGCACCAGGGCCTGCGCGACCGGGGACCCGGAATCCGCCGACAGGAACACACGGCCCCCGTCGGCGGCCGGGCGG
>NZ_JAALED010000517.1:0-1971 GCF_014145155.1 Dietzia sp. B19
GCTCCTGGGGTTGACCTTCGTCGGTGGCCCGTGGTCCCGGATCGCCGCGGCTCCGCTGCTCCTCACGCGCGCCTAGACCGCGCCCGGCCCGCGGCGCGCGGCCGGATCGTCAGCGGTTCGACTCGTACCTCGCGGCCAGGCGCGAGAGCGTCTCGGTGATCCCGGCGGCGTTCTTCTCCGCCATCCCGACGCGCTCCATGACCCGCCCGATCTTCGACTCACGGTTGTCGAAGCTCTCGGTGACCTCGGTCCGCCCGTCGGCGGTCGGGGTGAACTCCCAGCGCCAGCGGTGCCCGGCGGGGTGGGCCCACTCGACGACCTTGAGCTCCGGGGTGTCGACATGCTCGGTCACCGTGGAGGTGATGCGGTACGGGACGCCGTACATCCGCATCCTCGTGGTGAACTTCGCACCCTCGGACAGGGCGGACGGGCCCTTGACGTTGTCGCGGACCGTCCCCGATCCGTCGACGAGGCCGTGCTTCGCGGGGTCGTTGACCAGCGCGAACAACTCGTCGGCGGGGGCGTTGACGGTGACGCGCCGGGCGACGACGCGCGGTCCGCGGTCGACTGTGGTGATGGAGGTCATGGGTGGACCGGTCCTCTCGGGAGACGTCGATGACGGTGCAGACCACGAGGGGTCTCGGGTCGGTGGGCCTGCCTCCGGACCACCGTACGCCCGAGTTCCGCCACGTTCCCGGCGACCGCACCGAGGCCGGCGCCGATGACCAGGCCCGGGGCCAGGCCGGTCGGGCCGGCGACCGCGAGCCCGATGATCAGGCCGGCCCCGGCCCCGTAGACGAGTCCCAGGCCGACCAGTGGTCCGGCCGCACGCGATCTCATCACCTCACCGTAGACCCCGGCGCCGCGCTGACGAGGCGGTCACGCAGCGGTCTTGAGTCCGACCACCCCGCCGATGATCACCAGGAGGAAGACCACCTTGGCCGGCGAGACCGGTTCCGCGCCGGTGGCCATGGCGTACAGCACGGTCAGGGAGGCGCCGATGCCGACCCACACGGCGTAGGCGGTTCCCACCGGGAGGCCTCTCATCGCGTAGGCCAACCCGGCCATGCTCACGACCAGGGCGACCCCGAACACCACGGACGGGACGAGCCGGGTGAAGCCCTCGGATCTGCCCAACGCGGTGGCCCACACCGCCTCGAGGATCCCGGACAGAACGAGTACGAACCACGCCATGACAGCCTCCGCGGGCCGTCTTGTCGCGCTCCGGGTACGGCGCCCCTCGTCCGGGAGACCCGTCCACGGGACTCTGGGGACCATGCTGGCACATCGGGAGCCGGTCCGACCGATCCGGACTCCGACCACAACCGGCGAATCCGTCTCCCCACCCGACCGACTGCGGCATCATCCCCGGTGCGCGACCCTCCGGACGACCGGATGGAGCGCCCCTCGAAAGGACCCCCTTGATCACCCTCACCGTCCTCTACGGAACCCCCGACGACGTCGAGAAGTTCGACGAGTACTACGACGGGACCCACATCCCCCTCGCCCGCGCGGTTCCGGGCCTCGACGACGCCAAGGTCACACGCTTCCTGCCCGGCCCGGACGGCTCCGCACCCGAGTTCCACCTGATGGCCCAGCTGTTCTTCGCGGACGCCGAGGCGATGGGAGCCGCGCTTGCGACGGACGAGGGCCGGGCACTGGTGGCGGACGGGGCGAACCTCGGGATCACCCCGACGATGCTCGTGGGCTCCACCGGGTAACCGCCGGGAACGCGCGGCCGCGGAGGGGCCGTGGGTACGGTGAGGCCACCATGACCCCTCACCACTCCCCCTCTGCGCGGCCGGACCGGGCATCCGTCCCCCCGTTGGCGGTGGCCGTGATCGGCGCCGGCGCGATCGGGACCGCGGTAGCGGAGGCACTGGAGAACGGCGACGTCCCCGGAGCGCGTCTGGTGGCGGTGCTCCGCTCGGGCAGCACGCGCGACGAGGTCGACGCGGCCGTCGATGCCGC
>NZ_JAALED010000518.1:0-1656 GCF_014145155.1 Dietzia sp. B19
GCTCGGCGACGAGCGCTCGGCCGAGTACGGCGCACTTCCCGACGGCGTGGACGTGGCCGCGCTCGTCGCCCGAGCCTGATCACGACAACTGCCACCACCCCGCTGTCACCTCGGCGCTGTCACCACCGCGCTGTCACCGCCGCGCTATCGCCACCGCGGGGAGAAACGACACCGCCAGTTTCGCTATTCGGCTGACAGTCGCGTGAGGGAGGTCACAGACTAGAAGGACCCCGACAAAGAGGTGCAGTATGTCAATCGATGGCGATCCGCGCGATCCGGTCTACCGGCCGGGCCCGGCCCCCCTCCGCTCCCACCTGCCGATCCTGGGCGGGACCCTCGAGTACGTCGAGAATCCGCTGGCCACGATGGCCCGCCGGTACCGCGACCACGGGCCGGTCTCCGAACTGAGCTTCCTCGGCGCCACCTGGACCGCGCTGATCGGCCCCGACGCGTGCCAGATCGCCCTGCAGAACGCCGACAAGGCGTTCGCCAACGGCCCCGGCTGGGGATACCTCGTCGGCCCGTTCTTCGACCGCGGGCTGATGCTGCTGGACTTCGCCGAGCACCACCACTACCGGCACCTCATGCAGGAGGCGTTCACCCGCCCCCGGCTCGAGGGATACGCCCGTACCCTGGCCCCGCTGGTCGAGCGCGGGATCTCGAGCTGGACCCCTGATCGGGCGTTCGAGGTCTACCCCGCCCTCAAGTCGCACACGCTCGATCTGGCCACCGAGGTGTTCATGGGAGGCGCCGAATACGCCGAACCCGGGGAGATCGAGCGGGTCAACACCGCGTTCGTGGACTGCGTGCAGGCCGCCAACGGTTACATCCGCTCGACCGCTCCCCTGCCGTTCACCAAGTGGGGTCGCGCGACCCGCGGCCGGCGCCTGCTGGAGGAGTTCCTCCGGCGCCACCTGCCCGCCCGCCGTGCCAACCCCGGTGAGGACCTGTTCTCGGCCCTGTGTCAGGTGGCCGACGCCTCCGGCGGGATCGACGACGACGACATCATCAACCAGATGATCTTCCTGCTGATGGCCGCGCACGACACCACGACCAGCACCGTGACCTCGATGGTCTACGAACTCGGGCGCGATCGGGAGTGGCAGGAGCGCTGCCGGCGGCAGTGTCTGGAACTGGGCCCCTCGCCGACCCTCGCCGAGCTGGAGGGCCTCACCGACCTGGACTTGGTGATGAAGGAGACGCTGCGGCTGCACCCGCCGGTGCCGGTGCTGGCGCGCCGGGCGGTCAAGGACACCGAGGTGCTCGGGGTGGCGATCCCCAAGGGACGGCTCGTCTCGGTGATGCCGCTCCTGTCGCACCACATGCCCGAGTACTGGACCGACCCGGAGATCTTCGACCCCGAGCGGTTCACCGAGGGCAGGCGCGAGGACAAGTCCCACCGCTACGCCTGGGAGCCCTTCGGCGGCGGGGTCCACAAGTGCCTCGGCATGATCTTCGCCAACCTGGAGTCCAAGCTCGTCCTCAGCGCGCTGCTGCGGCACTTCGAGTGGTCCGTGCCGCTGGACTACGTCCCGCCCATGAAGAACGACTCGCTGCCGTTCCCCGGGGACGGGCTCCCGGTGTCCCTGCGGCCGCTCACGCCGGCCCGCACCGGCTGAGCCGACCCGGCGACTCGCCCGCCCGCGCGACCCGCGC
>NZ_JAALED010000519.1:0-1132 GCF_014145155.1 Dietzia sp. B19
GTGTCGGTGCCCTCGTCAGCCGAGCCCGAGACGGAGCCCGTGTCGGTGTCCCCACCGAGCGAGCCGGTGTCCAGCGAGCCGGTGCCCGCGTCGGTGGCCCCGGCCGAGCCGCTGTCGAGGATGTCGCTGCCGGTGTTCGGGGAGACACCGAGGCTGCCGAACTCGACCGAGCCCGGGTTGGACGCCTCGGCGCCGAGGTTCAGGTTGAAGGCGAGGCTGCCCAGGTCGACGGCGAGGTCCGTGCCGAGATCGAGGTCGGCCAGGCTGCCGTCCTCACCCGCGATCTCCGTGAGGCTGCCCGTGTCGCCCGCGAGGCCCTCGAGGCTGCCGCCGGGGACTTCCTGGGCCGCGGCGAGGCCGGGGAACGCGATGGCGGCACCGATGCCGAACGCGCCGACGGCGGCGATCTTGGCGGTGGTGCGGTTGGTGGTCTTCCGGTGGGTGTTCGTCATGTTCTGAACAGCTCCCATCTTCATTGACCCCGATGTCTCTCATCGCGGACACCTCGATCGGAGCGAGGTGCGTCGGCGACCCTACAAGCGAAGTCCGGCGCTGTCAGGGGGGCGAAATGCTGAGTGTTCCTTGAGGTAACACTCCGGTCACCACAGGCGAGGGGGGCGTATGCGGCCGACTCCGCGGGTCGGCCGCGAACCGTGTCATGCCTGCCTAGGCTGGGGTTATGGACACCCCCGCGGATGCCGACCCGGTGACGGACGGAGGGCCGGCCGTCGTCGAGACGCACAGCGCTCTCATCGTGCTCTATGGTGACGAGGCTCACAAAGTGCGCAAGCGCATCGATCTCGGGTTCCTGGACAACACGTCGGTCGGGGCCCGCGCCGAACAGAGCCGCCGGGAGGTCGAGCTCAACAGTCGCCTGGCGCCGGACGTGTACGACGGTGTGCTCGAGGTGCGAGGTCCGGACGGCGAGGTGATCGACCACGTGGTCCGGATGCGCCGACTCCCCGCCGGACGGAGCCTGGACTCGCTGGTGCGGTCGCGGGCCTCGGGGACCGGCCGCTCCGACGATCCCGACCTCCTGGCGGGGGTGCGGGAGGTGGCCCGACAGCTCGATCACCTCCACGCCGCGAGTCCCCGCTCGGAGGAGATCGACGCGGTGGGCACTGCGGACGCC
>NZ_JAALED010000520.1:0-2029 GCF_014145155.1 Dietzia sp. B19
GCCCCTGACTGCCCCTGACTGCCCCTGAGGACCCCTGCCGCACCCATCGCGCCCGGCACCCCCCGGCCCGCGTGCACACTGGTGCAATGAGTCAGCCCCCCACGCCGCCCGAGATCCTGGTCGGCCCCATGCTGCGGTACGTCGACAGCACGGACGCGACGGTGTGGGTCGAGGTGTCCGCGCCGTGCACGGTGACGATCCGCGCCGGCGACGGCGAGGCCTCCGAACAGTCGTGGGGTGTCCACGGGCACCACTTCGCGGTGCTGCACCTTCGTGATCTCGAGCCGGGCGTGGAGACGCCCTACGAGGTGGCGCTCGACGGTGTACCCGCCTGGCCACTGGAGCCGGACCGCCCCAGCGTCATCCGCACCCCGCGCGCCGACGACACGGTCCGCCTGTCCTTCGGGTCCTGTCGCCGCGGGGAGAGCCAGACCCCGGTGGCGCTGCGCCGGATCGGGGCCGACGCCCTGGTGGCGCTCGCGCATCAGATGGCCCACACGGCGCACGACGACTGGCCCGACGCCATGCTGTTGCTCGGCGACCAGGTGTACGCCGACATCCCCAGCCGGGAGATCACCGAGCGGCTGGCGGCGCGCCGTCGGGCCGGGGAGGGGCCCCGGTCGGTGCGCGACTCCGCCGGTGACGGTGGGGACCGGGACGTGTCCGGGGAGATCTGCGACTTCGAGGAGTACTCCTGGCTGTACCACGAGTCGTGGCGCGACCCGGACGTGCGCTGGCTGCTGTCCACCGTGCCCAGCTGCATGATCCTCGACGACCACGACCTGCGCGACGACTGGAACTCCTCCCACGCCTGGCGCCGCGAGATGACGGCCCAGCCGTGGTGGCGCGACCGCGTGAGGGGGGCGTTCGCCAGTTACTTCGTCTACCAGCACCTGGGCAATCTCGCGCCGCGGGAGCTTGAGCAGGACGAGGTGTACCGGGCGGTCCGGGGTGCCCGGTCCGATGCCGAACGCGAACGGATCCTCGACGAGTTCGCCCTGTCCGCCGACGCCGACCGGGGCACCGCACGGTGGAGCTTCAGTCGCGACTTCGGGCGGGTGCGGGTGGTGATGCTCGACGTGCGGGCCTCCCGCCGGCTGGACCCCGCCGACCGGCGCGTGATGGACCCGCAGGAGTGGGAGTGGGCGCGGAAGGCCTGCCTCGGGGCCGAGGTCGACCACCTGGTGATCGCGTCGTCCCTGCCCGCGTTCATGCTGCCGGCGCTGCATCATCTCGAGGGGTGGAACGAGGCGGTGAGCCGCGACCGGCCGGACAAGCCGCTGAGCGCCCGGATCGGCGAATGGGTGCGGCTGACGGTGGACCTCGAGCACTGGGCGGCCTTCCGCAACAGTTTCGACGACCTGATCGGGTTGCTCACCGAGGTGGCGGCCGGGGATCACGGGCGCGCGCCCGCCTCGATCCTCATGCTGGGCGGCGACGTCCACTGCTCCTACCTCGAGGAGGTCGAGCTCACCGCGCCGCGGGTGGCCGGGTCGCCGACTCGGGTGCACCAGCTGGTCATGTCCCCGTTCCGCAATCCTCTACAGAAGTCGATCCGGATGGTCAACCGGATCTCGGTGCGGTCTCCCGCGCCCGCGCTGAACCGCCGGCTCGCCGAGGCCGTGGGCGTGCGGGAGCCACGGGTCAGGTGGGAGGTCACCGACGGGATCTGGTTCCACAACGGGGTCATGACCCTGGTGATGCGCGGCCGCCGCGCCACCGTCAAGGTCGAACACGCCCACGTCGAGTGGCCGGCCGGGGGCCTGGGGAGGGTCCTCACGCTCCTACCCGGTCTGGCGCCGGACTCCTGGGGTCGGAGGGGGCGACGACGACGAGGTGGGGATGACCTCGACGCCAAGCCCCGGCAGGTGTTGCGCAGGACGCTGACCAAGGAGCTCACCGACTGACCGGGGACCCGCCGGCCCGCGTGTCGGCGACGGTTCAGTCCAGTTCCGCGCGGAGTTCGCGCGCGGCGGCCGTGGGGTCGTCCGCGTCGGTGATCGCGCGGACCACCACCACCCGCCGGGCG
>NZ_JAALED010000521.1:0-2839 GCF_014145155.1 Dietzia sp. B19
GTAGATCGCGTCGGTCAGGCGCCGGGCTCCGTCGCGCTCGCGCCCCAGCGCCGCCTCGCGGATGCGCTCCGACTCCTGCTCGCCGAGCTGCGCGGCCACCGCGCGATGGAACGCCTCGGGGTGCGTCACGGCGATGAGACCGGACACGTGACCGAACCCGAGCGAGGTGAGCAGGCCGGCCTTGAGCGGCAGGTCCCCGCCCAGCTGCAGTGTCTCGCGCAGCCACACCAGGTGCCGGTGCCGGTCCAGGACGTCGTCGACGCAGTCCAGGGCCCGGTTGGGGGGCAGTGTCCCCGAACGCAGCATCTGGGTCAGCCCGATGAGCTGGAACGCGGCCGCGCCACCTTTGGCGTGCCCGGTGAGCGACTTCTGCGAGACGACGAACAACGGGTTGCCGTCGGAGCGACCGATCGCCGCCCCGAGCCGCTCGTGCAGGTCCGACTCGTTGGGGTCATTGGCCTTGGTCGAGGTGTCGTGCTTGCTCACCACGGCCAGGTCGTCCGCGGTCAGGCCGAGCTCTGCGAGACCCCGGGCCAGCGGCGACCGCTTTCCACCACGGCCCGCGCCGAGCGCGCCGAGCCCCGGAGCGGGGATCGAGGTGTGCGCACCGTCGGCGTACGACCCCGCCCAGGCCACCACCCCGTGGACCGGCAGCCCCATGCGGGCCGCGACGTCGCCACGGGCCAGCAGGATGGTGCCGCCGCCCTGCGACTCGACGAACCCGCCGCGTCGCCGGTCATTCGCCCGGCTGTAGTGGCGCTCGTCGATCCCCTTGGCGGCCATCGCCGCGGAGTCGGCGGTGGCGGACATGTCGGCGAAGCCCTGGATGCCCTCGGTGGACAGGTCGTCGAACCCGCCGGCCACCACGAACTCGGCCTTACCGGCGCGGATCTTGTCGAAACCCTCCTCGACGCTCACCGCGGTGGTGGCACAGGCCGCCACCGGGTGGACCATCGAGCCGTAGCCGCCGACGTAGGACTGCATGACGTGGGCGGCCACCACGTTGGGCAGCGCCTCCTGCAGCGTGTCGTTGGCGCGGCTGCGGCCCAGGATCCCGTCGATGTAGAGCGAGCGCATGCTCGTCATGCCGCCCATGCCGGTGCCCTGCGTGTTGGCGACATCGGCCGGGTGCACGTGGGCCAGCAGCTCCGCCGGGGTGAAGCCCGAGGAGATGAAGGCGTCCACGGTGGCCACCAGGTTCCACGCCGCCACCCGGTCGATACCGGAGACCATGTCGGCGGGGATTCCCCATGCCGTCGGGTCGAAGCCGGTGGGGATCTGGCCACCCACGATGCGGGTGAGCGTGGTGCGGCGGGGGACGCGGATCTCGGTGCCCGCCTTGCGGGTGACCGTCCACTCGCCGTCCTCGCTGCGGGTGACGACGGTGTTCTCCGGATCGTCCCCCTGGTACGCGCGGGCCTGGCCCTCGTCGTCCACGACGAAGGACAGGTCCTCCGGCAGGAACACCGAGGTCAGCTGCGGCGAGGCGTTGTCGAACATCTCCGCACGCGAATCGTCGGCGTAGGTACGCACGCCCACCCGGGCGAGCACCTCGTCGTGGAAACGCTCGGCGATGTCCGCCTCGTCGATCGGGTCACCGGACCCGGTGACGGTCCAGCCGGCGCGCGGCGAGTCCTCCCAGGTGATGAGCCCGGTCGACCAGGCCAGCTCGACCACGCCGGCAGCGCTGAGGTCGCCGGTGGTCTCCACCTCGAAGCGGGTGCGGGCGCTGCCGTAGGGTCCGACCTCGCCGGAGCCCACGATCACGACCATGTCCTCGAGGTCCTGGGTGACCTGGCCCCACTCGGGGCGCTCGTCGGCGGTGACGGTCTGCAGGGACGGCAGGGCCGCGAGGGTCCCGTCGGCGTCCTCGGTCGAGGCCTCGGTCACCGGGGCCGGACGGTCCGCGGCGAGCGCGGCCATGTCCAGGTCGGCGGTGCCGAGACCCCCGGTGAGGTCGACGGTGAGGGGCGCCTCGCCGGCGGACCGACGGACGTCCGGGGTGCACGAGTCCAGCAGCTCGGCGGCGATCCCCGCGGTGGACCAGGTGGACACGCCCGCGGCCTCCACGGCGTCGACGAGCGGATCGTTGTGGCCCATCAGCCCGGTGCCCCGGACCCAGCCGATGATCGCGTGGACGAACGTCACGCGCTCGGACCAGGACTTCTCCGAGCCCCACTTGGCGATCATGGCGTCGAGCGCGGCCTTGGCCTCGCCGTAGGCGCCGTCGCCACCGAAGATCCCGCGGTTGGGCGAGCCCGGCAGCACCACGTGCAGACGGGAGTCGACGTCGGTGTCGGCGCCGATCGCGCCGAGCCCGGCGACGAGCTTCTCCACGCCCCACAACAGGACGCGCATCTCGGTCTCGGCCCGCGGGCCGGCGTCGGCCATCGAACCCTGGACACGCGGGGCGGCGAACGGGAAGAGCAGGGTCGGCGTGAGCGGCGCCTTGAGGACGGTGGTCTGGCCACCGGCCGACTCGGCGTGCTCGGATCCGACCCACTCGACCAGCGCGTCGACGTCCGAGTACGACGTGAGGTTGGCCGGCAGCACCCACAGCGCCGCGCCACCGCGGGCGTGGGAACGGTAGAGGTCCTTGAAGAAGGCCAGCTTGGACTGGTCCAGGTTCGAGGTGGTGGCCACCACGGTGGCCCCTCCCGCCAGGAGCTTTCCGGTGACGGCGGCGGCGATGGAGCCCTTGCCGGCACCGGTGACGACGGCGACGTCGCCCGCGTACCGGCCGACGAACTCCTCGGAGGCCGCCTCCGCGATCTCCCGGTAGGTGACCGCGAGGGCGTCCCGCCGGGCTCCGGCGGCCCGCTCGGCCCACCAGCGGGCC
>NZ_JAALED010000055.1:0-10947 GCF_014145155.1 Dietzia sp. B19
CGGACGAGCGCGGCGGTGCCGGCGACGTACGGTGCGGCGAAGCTCGTCCCGCTGATGGCGGTCCGCGCGCCGTCCCCGTCCACCACCAGGTCCGACACCCCTGCGCCGTCGGCACCGACCGATCGCAGGCCCACCGCGGGGGCGGCCACGTCGACCCACGGTCCCCTGAGCGAGAAGTCCGCTGCGGATCCGTCCGGACCGACGCCGCCCACGGCCAGCACGTGATCGTCGTACCAGGCGGGCACCGCCACGGTGACGACGTCGTCCCATCCGTCGTCCCCGGGAGCGGCGGGATCGGGGTGGTCGGGGTTCTGGTCCCCACAGGTCTGACCGACGTTGCCCGCAGCCGCCACCAGCACGACGTCGTGGTCGACCGCGGCATAGCGGACCGCTCCACCGAGCGTGTCGTCGGCCAGCGCGGTACCGGCGGGAACGCAGGCCACCTCCGAGATGTTGATCACGCCGGCACCCGCGTCCACCGCCGCGCGGATCGCCCTCGCCAGGGAGGAGAGTGTGCCGACCCCGGATCCGACCGAGGTGACGTCGGATGAGCGTGCGGTCGACCTCAGGACACTGCTCGACTGCCGGATCGAGACGATCTCGACGCCCGGCGCCACACCGGAATGGCCCGAGTCGTCCTCGCTCGCGGCCAGCACCCCGGCCACCAGAGTGCCGTGCGCATCGCAGTCCTCCGTGCCGTCCCGGCCGGGGACGACGTCGCCGGCCCCACGAACACGTGGCAGACGGGGACCGGGGTTGACACCGGTGTCGATCACGGCCACCACCTGCCCCTCCCCCCGCCCGTGGATCCACGCCGCACTGAGATCGTCAACCGTCGCGGAGGCGGGCGGGGCGGACGGGTCGAGAACTGCAGCCGTGGTGCGACAGGGGCCGTCACGCCGCAATCCCGATTCGGCTGAACCGGGATCGATAGGGCCGACCTCCGGGACGGGACCGTCGATGGAGGGCCGCTCGAGCGCGGCCGCCACCTGACCATCGACAGAGTGCGCGGTCAGGATCGCCACGGTGGCCGCGAGGGGTACCAGCAGGCCCGACCTCATCGCTGACGGACGGTCGAGTAGACGTCCATCGCGCCCACGGCGAGCGGTACGAGCACGCATATACCGATCACCTCGATCGTCCCCACGGCGCGCAGCACGGCAGGGGAGAGTTCGACATGGGGGAGTGCCGTCGCCGCGACGACGACCGCTGCGGCCAGGGCGGCGGCCGCGGGGATCACCATCCCGACCGGCGACGGATGGGTGACGGCCGCCCCGAGCAGCAGGCCGGACGCCAGCGTCAGGGCCGATGCCAGCAGCACCGTCGTGTGCACCCGGTCGGCGTACCCGAGGCCCCGGAGGACCAACGTCAGGATCACGACCAGTGCCAGGGGAGCGGACCACCGGGTGGACGCGGGACCACCGGTCAGCGCCACGAGTGCCCCGGCCGTGCAGATCGCGCCCCCTGCGGCCAACAGGCCGGTGAGCCACGAACGTGAGGTGAGAAAGCGGTGCCTCAGGACCGCCGGTGTGGGCAGAGGTCCATGCGACCGTCGGTCATCGGCATGCCGCGCGCGCAGGTCGTGATCGACCTCGCCCAGATCCCCGGCCTCGACGTCCTCGCCCGGCGCCGGAACCGGGGGGACCGGGATCCGGGCCGCCGAGATCGACACGCCGGGTGCGGCGGTGAGCAGCAGCAGGCCTGTGAGGACGGCTCCGGCTCCGACGGCGTGCACGGGAACGGTGGTGTACGCGACGATCATGGCGGTGATCGCGCCCACCGCCGACACGAGGGCCAGAGCCAGGTAACCCGCCGCGAGACCGTACGACCGATCGTGGCCCGTCCGGAACACGGTGCACCGCAGCACACCGGCGAGGACCGCCCCGGCGGTGAGGCCACCCATCAGGTTCCCCGCTCCGCCGGGGGCCGCGCCGACCGTCCCCGCCGCGAGGACGGTGAACCCGTACGTGGACGCCCCCGCCACGGCGTGTGCGGAGACGGGGGCGGCGGTCCGGCGGAGTGCGAGGACCCCCGCGAGGCCGAGAGCGGCCAGTAGGGCGGCCACGAGAGGGGGCACGATCCCCCCGAGGTTCCACCACTGGCCGACGAGTGCGGCGACGGCGGCCACCACGGCTACCGCAGTCGTCGCGGTGGCCGTGTCGACGGCGTCGCGGCGACTCCAGACGGAGGAGCGCGCCACGTCCGGATCGGTGAGCCCCTGCAGCACGTCGTCGAACAGCGGCGCCGGAGTGGGCACGGGCCGGTGGTCCAGCACGAGGATCTCTCCGTCGTGCACACCTTGTTGCGCGAGTGTCTCGGAGACGGCCAGTGGTCCACCCGCCAACCTCGACAGCTGCCATGACCCGCTCGCGTGCCCACCCATCCGGGCGTCGACGTCCACACTCGAGGCGGGCCCCGCGGCCGCCCGGATCCGGTCGCGGACCAGGTCCACGATCTCGGGGATCACGGCGACGAGCTCGAGATGGGCCGGCAGACTCAGATCCACTCGTGTCGTGCGGCAGACGATCGACACCCGACGCTGGTCGAGCGGCTCGACGCCCGAAGCGACGCCCCCGGGCTCGTCACGCCCCGTCACGCCCTGTCCTCCCACTCGTCCCTGCCCACCCGGTCGCCGGCGGTGCCACCCTGGTCGGTTGACGTCCCCGTCACGACGTGCACTGCCCTAACATCGCGCTTCGACACGGCGACCATTGTCGACGGCGGGATGCTCCCGTGGGGGCCCCTCCTCCGGTTTCGGACGAGGAACGGGTCGTCGGGGACCGGGCGGCAGGAACTGGACGAGGAGGCGGGCGCGGATGGGTGACGTGGTCTTCACCCGCGGCGAGCGGCTCGAGGCGCCGGCGGTGTCGACCGGTGAGCTCACCCTCCAGGCCCCTCCGGCACTGCCCCGTCCGACTCCCAGGCCACTGGTGCAGATCGTTCTCCCCGTCGTCCTCGTCGTCGCCGTGGTCGGGATGGTCGTGGTGATGATGCGTACGGGGATGATGCGCAACCCGATGTTCATGCTCTTCCCCGTGATGATGGCCGTCTCCGCTGTCGGAATGCTCGCCGGCAGCCTGTCCGGTGGCAACAAGACCGGTGAGACCGACGAACTGCGGAAGGACTACCTCCGCTACCTGGGTCAGACCCGGGAGACCGTCCACGAGACCGTGGCCGCCCAGCGGGCGGCCGCACTGTGGCGACACCCCGACCCGGTGGAGCTGCCCGCGCTGGTCGGAACGCCACGGATGTGGGAGCGGGAGGAGGGCGACGCGGAGTACCTCACAGTACGACTGGGCCCCGGGCGGCAGTCCCTGGCGACCAGGTTGTCCGCCCCCGACACCGGTCCGGTCGACGATCTGGAGCCCGTCTCGGTCGTGAGCATGAGGCGCTTCGTGAGAGTCCACTCGGTGGTGGACGACCTGCCTGTGGCGCTGGAGTTGCGGGCGTTCGCCGCCGTCTCCCTGGACGGTGATGTGGACGTGGCGAGATCTGCGGTCAGAGCGGCACTGGCAGGACTCGTCGTCTCCCACGGTCCCGACCGGGTCCGCGTGGCGGTCGCCGCGAGCGAGGGGAACGCCCGCCGGGCCTGGGAATGGCTCAAGTGGCTCCCTCACCACGAACACCCGACGTACACGGACGGCGGCGGACGGGTGCGACTCACCGAGTTCTCACTCGCCGGGGTCGAGTCGATGCTCTCCGAGGACATCGCGGTGCGGCCCGCTTTCGGGACGAACGCGAGGGACGGTCGGGAGGTGCCTCATCTCGTCGTCATCGTGGATGGCGTGGGAGTCACCGGCGCCGAGCGACTGGTGGCCGAGGACGGACTGGACGGCGTGACCGTTCTCGAGGTCTCCGGCAGTCGCGCCGGGCAGCTGCGCGACCTCGCGACCCGTCTCGGGTTGTGTGTCCGGCTCGACGACGACGGCAGGGCGTCGGTACACACCGAATCCGGAGAGGAGGACATCGCGAGGGCCGATTCCATGAGCCTTCCGGAAGCGGAGCGGCTCGCCATGGCACTCGCCCGCTACCGACCCGCCGACACCGTGACACACGCCGACGGCTCCACTTCCACCAGGCGGGTCCCCGGTCTGCCCGACCTGCTGGGGATCGGGATGGCCACCCGCGTCGACCCGGCGGTGGCGTGGCGACGTCGCGGCGAACGCGACCGCCTGCGCGTCCCGGTGGGGGTGAGCCCGGATGGAGCCCCCGTGGAGCTGGACCTCAAGGAGGCCGCGCACGGCGGAATGGGCCCGCACGGCCTGTGTGTCGGCGCGACAGGGTCCGGGAAGTCCGAGTTCCTGCGCACCCTCGTCCTGGGTCTGGTCGCCACGCACGACCCGGACGCGCTCAACCTGGTGCTGGTGGACTTCAAGGGCGGGGCCACGTTCCTCGGACTCGAGTCGCTGTCCCACGTGTCAGCCGTGATCACCAACCTCCAGTCCGAGATCACCATGGTCGACCGGATGCGGGACGCGCTCGAGGGCGAACTGAACCGGCGACAGGAGGTGCTCCGCGCCGCGGGCAACTACGCGGGTGTGGGCGACTACGAGGCGGCTCGGGCGAGGGGAGCGCAGCTCGATCCCCTGCCGGCACTGGTGATCGTCGTCGACGAGTTCTCCGAGCTGTTGTCCTCCAAGCCGGAATTCGCGGAACTGTTCCTCACCATCGGGCGTCTCGGGCGCAGTCTGCACATCCATCTGCTGTTGGCGTCCCAACGGCTCGAGGAGGGACGATTGCGCGGTCTCGACAGTCACCTGTCCTACCGGATCGCCCTCAAGACGTTCTCCGCGACCGAGTCCCGCACCGTCCTGGGTGTGACCGACGCCTATCACCTGCCCGCCACGCCGGGCGCGGGCTTTCTGAAGGTCGATTCCGGCGAGCCGGTGCGATTCGACGCCGCCTACGTCTCGGGGCCCCATCGAGAGGATCGTCGACGTGACGGCTCCTCTGTCGCCGTCCCGGTCGCCCGCGCCACAGTGCGTCCGTTCACGTCCTGGTACATGCCGGTGGCCGCTCCCGCCCCATCGGCGGCCGCCGTCCGACGCGACGCGCCAGTCCCCGACGACCGGGATGAGGAGACGAGTCTGCTGGACGTCCTCGTCGGTCGGCTCGCCGGTCACGGAAGACCCGCACACGAGGTCTGGCTCCCGCCTCTGGGGGCCGGCGCAGCCCTGGACACGGCGGTCGGAACAGAACCGACGGTGTCCAGCGACGAGAGCCCGCCGAGCCTGCGCTTCCCGATCGCCGAGGTCGACCTGCCGTTCGAACAGCGTCGAGCCTCCTGGGTCGTGGACCTCTCCGGGGCGGACGGCAACGTCGCGGTGGTGGGCGGGACGAGGTCGGGCAAGTCGACCACCCTGTGCACCCTGGTGCTGGCCGCCGCGGCGACCACCGGACCCGACCGGCTCTCGGTATACGTCGTGGACCTCGGTGGCGGGCTTCTCCAGTCGGTCGCCGAGCTCCCCCATGTCGGTGGTGTCGCCAGGCGCGGCGAGGACGAGAAGATCCGTCGAACGGTCGCGGAGGTTGGCGTCGAACTCAAGCGCCGGGAGGCGGCGTTCCGCGACGAGGGAGTGACGTCCGTCGACCACGCCCGCCGCCGGCTGATCGGGCGCGACGGTCGGTCGATCGCCGAGTATCCCGAGATCCTCTTGGTGATCGATGGCTGGCAGGCGTTCCGGACCGAGGTCGAGGACCTGGAACAGCTCGTGGTGGGGCTCGCCGCGGACGGCCTGTCCTACGGCGTCCACGTCGTCCTGTCCGCAGCCCGCTGGGCCGACCTCCGGCCGGCGCTGCGGGACGCGCTCGGTACCCGTGTCGAACTCCGGCTGGGTGATCCCACGGATTCGATGATCGACCGCCGGGCGGCGATGACCGTCCCCGCCTCTCCCGGCCGGGGGTTGACCCGCGAACGCCACCACATGCTCGTCTACCAACCCCGGCTCGACGGACTCGTCGACCCGGATGGCATCGCCGACGCCACCGTCTCGGCCTCCCGGCACCTGGCGCAGCGGTGGCGGGCCCTGGTGGGCCCCGTCAACGCGGCGCCGGTCAGAATGCTCCCGGAGGTCCTGCCGTACGCCCAACTCGCGGGTCTGGCGCGCCCGGGTCCGGACGGCACACGGACGCGGGTGCCTCTCGGTGTGGACGAATCCGACCTCAAGGTCGTCTACGCGGACCTCGAGGCGGACCCGCTGATGCTGGTGCTCGGCGATTCGGAATGCGGCAAGACCTCTGTTCTCCGGGCCGTCACCCGGGGGCTGGTCGCCGGCAACAGCCCACAGGCGGCGAAGGTCATCGTGGTGGACTACCGCCGCACCATGCTGGGCGAGATCGAGGGCGATCATCTCGCGGGATACGCCGCCACCGAGACGGCGCTGGTGCCGATGGTCGATCACCTGGTCCAGATCCTCGAGGGCCGGATGCCCGGCGTCGGGATCACGCCGGAGCAACTACGCGCCCGCTCGTGGTGGAACGGTCCGCGAATCCACCTGATCGTCGACGACCTCGACCTCGTCATCACCGGTGCGGGGAACCCGCTGTCCGCGCTGACCCGATTCCTCCCGCACGCCCGCGACATCGGGTTCTCCGTGGTTCTCGCGCGGAGGACCGCGGGTTCCTCGCGCGCGCTGTACGACGGTCTCGTGGGAGGGATCCGGGACCTGGGCGGCGCCGGCCTCATCATGTCCGGGAGCCGCGAGGAGGGCCCCCTTCTCGGAGGAGTACGTCCCACCCACCTGCCGGCGGGTCGGGGCAGGCTCGTCACCCGCAGCGGGGGCGTCCGACTGGTGCAGACCGCACTCGCGGAACCGTGACCCCCGTGGGCGCGACCATCGCGGTCGATCTCTCCTGTTCCGGACTGTCGGTGGCGTCGGCGTCGGCGTCGACCGTTCTCTCCCCGGCGGTCGCGCCCACCTCCGTCCTCGCAGGTGCAGACGGTTCCGCGCTACCACCCGGGGGCGATCGGATCGAGTGCTCCGAGCGGGTCGACTCCGTCGCCCTCCGGCACCCGGACCGTTGTCTGCCGGACCCGCTGGCAGGCGCTCACCGGGATCGCACCGACGTGGCCGGGCTCTCCGTCCCCGTGGAGGAACTCCTGGCGGCTCCGGTCTCCCGGGCCCTGCGGTGGGGCGCGGCGGGGGACGGAGACGGAGTGGTGCTCATCGTTCCCAGTGGGTGGGGCAACACCCGCTCCGCCCGATTGGCATCCGCTGCGGAGGGCCTGGGTGTGTCACCCCACATCGTCCGCGCGGCGCTGGTGACCGCCGAGGCGCTGCCCTCATCCTCGGCCCGCTGGGCGGTGTGCGTGGAGGCCTGCGCCGCGAGGACCACTGTGAGCCTCGTCGAACGCACGCGGGGGGAGCTGACCCTGATCGACCGGACCATCGTCCACCGGTGGGATCCGTGCCGGGATTCGATGCGCGACGACGAGGTGCCCCGTGTGCTCGAGGCGGTGACCGCGCTACGGCGTGGGCGGCGGGAGGCGGGCACCGGCTCCACCGAGATCCTGGCCCGCGGACGCAACGCCGAGCGGGTGGTGGACGCCTGCGATCAGGCGCGGTTGCTCTCCTTCGTCGTTCCGGATCTCGCTCCGGTCGAGGCCGCTCTCCGGCTACACGAGGGAGTCTGAGTCGCCCTCCGGGTGGTCGTCGTGGCGGATGGAACCGAACCCGGCCCCGGGGACGTCGAACACTGTGACGGACCCAGGAAGGGGCCGCAGGACCACAAAGGGGAGGACGAGATGGCCGGTTTCAACACCCACATCGGGACCATGGACACCGCGGCCAGACGGGTCGACGACGTGAACACTGAGATCGATCGACTGCTCGGGAACGTCCGGGATTCGGTGTCGCAGCTCGGAGGGTCGGTGTGGCGAGGTGCGGCCCAGGCCCGGTTCGCGACGATCATGGCGGAGTGGCAGCAGCAGAGCACCAAGCTCAACACCGCCCTGGCGGGAATCTCGGAGACCATGCGGACCAACAGCACGTCGTTCGAGGCCGCCGATCAGGACTCCGCGCAGGCGATCAGCCGGGTCGGCGCCTCCGGCCCTCTGAACATCTGACCACCCACCTCCAGTCGGGAGAATTCTCATGACCACAGGACAGATCACCTATAACCACGGCCCGATCGAGGCGCTCGTCGGCCAGGTCGGTTCGGCGTCAACGGCGCTGCGCACCACCCTCGACGATCTCAGGGCGTACCTCGCACCGCTCGTCGCCGAATGGGAGGGCGACGCCGCTGTCGCCTATCAGGCCCACCAGAACGACTGGGACCAGGCCGCCGCCGCCCTGCAGGCGATGCTCGCGGAGATCTCGCGGGCAGCGAGTCAGGGTAACCAGGGTATGGCGGATGCCGACCGTCGCGCCGCCCAGGGATGGGCATGACGGCCCGTTTCCGAGTGGCCTCACCCTGAGTGGAGGCACAGCGGCGCGGAGTCTCGGTCACCGTCGGTGTGATGACCGGGCTCCGCGCGGCCGCCGCACCCCCCGACCGGATGCAGGCGAGGCAAGGCTGTCCTACCGTCGGACGTAGAGCCGGGTCGATCACCCGGCGGACGCGAACCACGGGAGGACCCACATGTACGTCACCCACGATCCGTCAACGGGAACGACCGACAGCCAGTACGACCAGACCGACGACGTCGACGGGATCCTGTCCACCGTCACCGAGGGGTTCACCTCCTGGCGCGCCACCGACGTCGCGGAGCGGGCGCGGATCCTCCTGGCGATCGCGGACGCCTTCGACGAGCACGCCGACGAGCTCGCCAAGGCCATCACCACCGAGATGGGCAAACTGCCCGACCAGGCGCAGGGGGAGGTCAAGCTCGCCGCCTCGATCTACCGCTGGTACGGCGAGCACGGCCCCGCGCTGCTGGAGCCCGAGACGCTGGACGTGCCGGGCGCCCGCCTGAATCGCGTGACCCACGAACCGGTCGGACCCCTGGTCGGCGTGATGCCGTGGAACTACCCCTACTACCAGGTGGCCCGGTTCGCGGCCCCCAACCTGCTCCTGGGCAACACCATCGTGCTCAAGCACGCCAGCATCTGCGCGCGCTCCTCCGCGGCAATAGAGAAGGTGCAGCGCGCGGCCGGGCTTCCGGAGAACGCGTACGTCAACGTCTACGCCTCCAGCGACACGGTCGCCGAGATGATCGCCGACCCCAGGATCAAGGGTGTCTCGCTCACCGGCAGCGAGGGCGCCGGCGCCGCCGTGGCCAAGGTGGCGGGGGAGAACCTCACCACCAGCGTTCTCGAACTGGGCGGCTCGGACCCGCTCATCGTCCTGGACACCGACGACCTGGACGAGCTGGTCGAGACCGTCGGCAAGGCGCGGCTGTCGAACTGCGGCCAGGCATGCAACTCGCCCAAGCGGATGTTCGTTCCGGCGGACATGAAGGACGACTTCGTGGGCAAGCTCCGCGACCTGTACGAGGGGACCAAGGTCGGCCCCGCGGCCGACGAGGGAACCGGGCTCGGACCGCTGTCCTCGGAGGACGCCCGCGACGGGGTGGTCGAGCAGGTCGAGCGCGCCGTCGAGCAGGGCGCGACCCTCGTGACCGGAGGCCGCGCGATCGATCGACCGGGTGCGTTCATGGAGCCCACCGTCCTCACCGGCATCACCCCGGAGATGGACGCCTACACCGAGGAGATCTTCGGCCCCGTCGCCATGGTGTACGGCTACGACTCCGTCGACGAGGCCGTGCGCGTCGCCAACGACACGCCCTTCGGCCTGTCCGGCTCGGTGTGGGGGGCCGACACCGACAAGGCCTCCGAGGTGGCCGAGAAGCTCGAGGTCGGGATGGCCTACGTCAACGAGCACGGCACCACCATGGCCGGCCTGCCCTTCGGCGGCGTGAAGCGGTCGGGCTACGGCCGCGAGCTGGGCCGCTGGGGCCTCGGCGAGTTCGTCAACGTGCGGCTGCAGCGGGTCCACTGACAGCGAGTCCGCCCCGGCCCCGATACACGAGAGGGCCGGGGCGGCGCCATCCTTCGGATCGCCCAGATTCGATCCGTTGCCCCCTCAGCGCGCGTCCCTACACTTGGAAGGTGACTCATCACCAACCTTGAAAGGATCCTCATGGCATCCCCTCTGCCTTCGCAGGTCGACGTCTCGTGGCTGCACCAGCACCTCGACGACGCCGACCTCGTCGTCGTCGACGCCACCAACCACCTCCCCGTCCCCACCGACGGCCCCTACGTCCCGGAGTCGGGCGCGGAGACGTACCGGCCGGAACACATCCCCGGCGCCGTGTTCGCCGACCTCCTGGGGGACTTCGCCGACCCGGACAGCCCCGAACCCTGGACCGCGCCGGACCACGAGCGGTTCGCCGCGGCCGCCGGCGCACTCGGCATCGGCGACGGGGCGACGGTGGTCGTCTACGACCAGCACGACGGCTTCTGGGCCACCCGCTTCTGGTGGCACCTGCGCTACGAGGGCTTCGAGAACGTCACGGTGCTCGTGGGCGGGCTCCCGGCCTGGAAGGCCGCCGGCCACCAGGTCACCGACGTGCTCCCCGAGCCCACGCCGCGCACCTTCACCGGAACCCGCCGCCCCGAGCTGTTCCGCTCCACCGAGGAGATCGCGGCCAGCCTGGACAATGAGAACACCATTCTCGTGAACGTGCTGGACGAGCCCACCTACCGCGGCGAGGTGGACACCTATGCCCGCCGCGGTCACATCCCCGGCAGCATCAACCTGCCGGTCTTCTCGCTCCGCGACCCCGAGACCGGCACCCTGAGGCCGACCGAGGACCTGCGCCGCGAGTTCGAGGCCGCTGGCCTGCTCGACTATGACCGGACCGTCGTGACCTACTGCGGCGGCGGCATCGCCGCGACCGGGGTCGCGCACGCCCTCGCGCTGGTCGGCCGCGAGGACGTGGCGGTGTACGACGGCTCCATGACCGCCTGGGCCGGCAGGCCCGAGCTCCCGTTGGTCACCGGCGAC
>NZ_JAALED010000522.1:0-3022 GCF_014145155.1 Dietzia sp. B19
CCCCCGCTCATCGAGCGGGGGCCGCCTCGTCGTCGGCCGATCTCGTGGTCAGTCGGCCTCGTGGTCAGTCGTGGTCACTCGTGGGCCGTGGGCACCGCACGGAAGCCACCGTCGAGCACCACGAGCGGATCGCCGGGATCCTCCTCGTCGAACCAGGCGTCCAGCAGCCGCGCGACCACCAGGACGTGGTCGCCCGCCGGGACGAGACGATCGAGGGCGACCCGGAGTCGCGCCCGCCCGCCGTGGAGGAGCGGTTCACCGGTCTCGGCCCGGGTCCACAGGGAGTGGTCGGCGAACCGGAGGTGGGAGGGGCCGGCGAACCGGAGCGCGAGTGATCGGTCGGCCTCGCCCAGCAGGTGGATCACCGCGGTCCGGGCGTCGAGCACCGCCGCCAGGCTGGACGACGAGATCCCGACGTTGAAGCTCACCAGGGCGGGCCTCGACGACAGGCTGGACGGTGATGACGCGGTGAACCCCACCGGCCCGTCGGCGCCGTCGAGGGTGATGATCGTGACGCCGGCGGGATGCATACGCATCGCACGCCGGTGGGTCTCCGCCGGGACGGACTGGTGAGCGGTGGACAGGCTTCGTTCGGTCATACGAGAAGTCTGTGGGGGTCCGCTACGGATGTCGAACATTACTGTCGCGGTGACCGGAAAGGGTCAGGACACCGACAGCAGCCTCGACGGCAGCGCGCTCGTGGGGTCGGCCGAGATGGTGTCGAGCGCCACCGCCATGGCCGCCAGCTGCTGGATCCGCCCGCCCGCCGTCGACACCCTGAGTTCGGGTGCCCCGCCGGCGAGAGGGGTCTCCCGTGAGGCTCTCAGGATGGGTCCCAGGTAGCGCGGGTGGTCCGTGAAGGCCTGTCCACAGAGCACCACCGAATCCGGCCGAGTGATGGCCGAGACCAACCCGACCAGGCGGCCGAGGATGGTCGCCCGCTCGACGAGGATCGCGTCGGCCACCGGGTCACCGTGTGCCCGGGCCGCGAGCTCCGGCACCGACCCGACGGTGATCCCGCGGGCGGCCGCAGCCCGGACCAGTCCGGAATCGCCCACCACGTCCAGGAGGCCACCGCCGCGGTCGTCGAGGTAGGTGGTCGGCCCCACGGGGAGGTGGGCGAGTTCCGCCGAGCCGGCCCGTGGCAGGTGCACGGCGCCGTCGATCACGAGGGCGGAGCCCAGATGCTCCCGCGCGTAGACGACCAGCGTCGTGCCCGTGTGGGACTCGTGCCCCACGAGCAGCTCCGCCGCGGCCATCGCCTCGACGTGGGGGGCCACGGAGAAGGGCACCCCGATTCGATCGGCGAACAGGTCCGCCACCGGAACGTCCCGCCACCCCAGCAGGTCGTGGTCGATCCTGCCCGGCGCGGTGATCCTCGCGGCCGTGGCCACGCCGCCCCAGACCAGCCGGCGGTCCCGGTGGCCGTCGAGGAGCCGGAACGCGATCGCGGACAGCTCGTCCGCGATCACCTCCGGATCCCGGCCCGGGGTGGGGATCGCGTACTCGGACAGGATCCGGCAGGCGAGATCACTGATGGCGACCACGCACCGGCTGAGGCCGATGTGGACGGCCACCACCACGGGCCCGGCGGGATCGATCTCCACGGGGATGCTCGGCCGGCCCACGGAACCGTCGTGCATGAGTTCGGGTCGCTCGCGGATGACCCCGGAGGACAGCAGCGCTGCCGTGGCTCGGCTGACCGTCGCCACCGACAGGCCCGTGGACGCGGCCACCTCCGGACGGGTCACCGGCCCCCGGAACCGGATCGTGCGCATGACCCTGGCCGAGCTCACGTCGGACAAACGCAGGTCAGGGGCGGGTGATCGGGGTGTCATGGGGGAGAGGGTACCACAGCCTATAGACCGATCGGTCTACTCGTGTAATGGGTTTCCTTCCCGGTGACGGCAATTGTGGCCCCCCGTCTCCGTCCGGCCGCACGATGTGTCGGTCCGCACTCCGACCCGAGACACCTCAGGAGCCGTCCGTGGCCACCGACCCGACTCATCCGAACCCCGACCAGACTGGGTTGCACTTCCACTGGTTCCTGCCCACCTACGGGGACTCGCGCAACCTCGTGGCCGGGGGGCACGGCACGCTGATGTCGGGGGACCGTCCGGCGACCCTGCCGTATCTGCGGCAGATCGTCGCGGCGGCCGAGCACAACGGGTTCGAGTCCCTCCTCACTCCCACCGGCGCCTGGTGCGAGGACGCGATGATCACCACCGCTCTGCTCGCCGAGTCGAGCGACAGCATCAAGTTCCTCGTGGCGCTGCGCCCGGGGCTCATGAGTCCCACCCTCGCCGCGCAGATGGCGACCACCTTCCAGTGGCAGACCGGTGGCCGCCTGCTCCTCAACGTGGTCACCGGAGGGGAGTCCCGCGAGCAACGCGCCTATGGGGACTTCCTGGACAAGGAGGCCCGATACGCCAGGGCGGACGAGTTCCTCGAGATCGTCCGAGGACTCTGGGATTCGGAGAACCCGCTCTCCTACAGCGGTGACCACCTCGCCGTCGTCGATTCCGTCCTGGCGCGTCGACCGGACCCGGCGCCGCCGATCTTCTTCGGCGGCTCCTCCGCGGCCGGAATCCGCGTCGCCGCCCGCCATGCGGACACGTACCTGACCTGGGGCGAACCCCCCGCTGCCGTCGCCGGGAAGCTGGACCGGGTCCGGGACGCCGCGGCCGTTCACGGCCGGACACCCTCGTTCGGGATCCGGCTCCACGTGATCTCCAGGGACACCTCGGAGCAGGCGTGGGCCGAGGCCGATCGGCTCCTGGCGGGGATCGACCCCGCGGACGTGGCACGGGTGCAGGCCTCGCTGGCCGCCAGCGAATCGGAGGGCCAGCGCCGGATGCTCGACCTGCACGGCGGCCGGACCGGGTCGCTCGAGGTCTCGCCGAACCTGTGGGCCGGTGTCGGCCTGGTCCGCGGGGGCGCGGGGACCGCGCTCGTGGGCTCCCACGAGGAGGTCGCCGACCGGATCGCCGAGTACGCCGAGCTGGGCCTCACGCACTTCGTA
>NZ_JAALED010000522.1:3266-4872 GCF_014145155.1 Dietzia sp. B19
CGGGACCGACATCTGGCCCGGGCAGCCCGCCACCGTCGGCGGGTGACGAGACGAGGAGACCTCACCATGACCACCGTTCTCGCCTCCACGCCGACGGGCCCGCGTGAGGTGGCCGCCGGCCCCACCGCGGAGACGCCGGCTCCCGGGCGCGGCACTGTCGGCCGCCGCCGGCCCCGCCGCCGGACCACCTGGCTGCGCTGGCTCAGCCCCGTCGTACTGATCCTCATCTGGCAGATCGCCGGAGCCACCGGCATCCTGCCGGAGCGGATCCTTCCCGCCCCGCAGCTCATCGCCTCCTCCGCACTGGAGCTCATCGCCTCAGGTGAGCTCGCCGACTCGCTGGCCGTCTCGAGCGTCCGCGTGGTCCAGGGGTTCGTCCTGGGGGCCGTGGCCGGACTCGTCCTGGGGGTGATCGTCGGAACCTCGCGGATCGCGGACGCCCTCGTCGACCCCCCGCTCCAGATGCTCCGCGCGTTGCCGCACCTCGGGCTGATACCGCTGTTCATCCTGTGGTTCGGCATCGGTGAGACCCCGAAGGTGCTGCTCATCGCACTCGGTGTGGTCTTCCCGATCTACCTCAACACGGCCTCGGGCCTGCGGCAGGTGGATCCCAGGCTGCAGGACATGGCGACGGTCTTCGGATTCAGCCGACGCCAGCGGCTCACCGAGGTGATCCTCCCGTCGATCGCGCCCCAGGTCCTGGTCGGCGTGCGGCAGTCGCTCGCGATCGCCTGGTTGACGCTCATCGTGGCCGAGCAGCTCAACGCCACCAACGGCATCGGCTACCTCATCATGAACGCCCGCGACTACTTCCGGATCGACGTGATCATCGTCGGCCTGGTCGTGTACGCGCTGCTCGGCATCCTCACGGACGCGGTGGTCCGCGTCGCCGAGGCCCGTGCGCTGCGCCACTACCGGTGACCACCGACCACCACCCAGGAGCCACAGTCATGACCACCACCCTCGCCCCCGCGGGCGCGCTGCGAGATGTCACCCGCAGCTTCGGCGACACCGTCGTTCTCCGCGATCTCGACCTGACGATCCCCCGCGGCGACATCGTCGCCCTGCTCGGTCGGAGCGGTAGCGGCAAATCCACCGCGCTGCGGATCCTCGCCGGACTGGACCGGGAGCTCGACGGAGGGAGCGTCCACATCGAGGGCCCCCCGGCCGTCGTGTTCCAGGACTCCCGGCTGCTGCCCTGGCGCACCGTCGCCGAGAACGTCAGGCACGGCCTCAACCGGGTCGACGTCGGACGGGGGGAAAAGACCGACCGGGTCACCGGGATCCTCGCCGAGGTGGGGCTCGGGGGCCGCGAGGGCGCCTACCCGGGGGAACTCTCCGGCGGGCAGGCGCAGCGGACCTCGCTCGCCCGGGCGCTCGTCGCCGAGCCGTCGCTGTTGCTGCTCGACGAGCCCTTCGGCGCGCTCGACGCCCTCACCCGGCGCACCATGCACCGCCTCCTGCTGCGGCTGTGGGCGCACCACGGTCTCGGGGTCCTGCTGGTGACGCACGACGTCGACGAGGCGGTGGCCCTGGCCGACCGTGTGCTCGTCCTGGACGACGGCGTCGTCGGTCACACCGAGACCATCGACCGACCCCGCGGCGG
>NZ_JAALED010000523.1:0-1210 GCF_014145155.1 Dietzia sp. B19
CGGGCGTTCCTGGTGGGGTGCAGCTCGATGATCGCCGCCGCCGCCGATCCGGTGACCAGCCCGACGCCCAGACCCTGCACCACCCGCGCGGCGATCAGCCAGGCCACCGAGGGCGCCGCCGCGAGCCCGGCCATGCTCAGCACCAGCAGCACCAGGCCGGTGATCACCACCGGCCGGCGGCCGATCGCGTCCGACAGTCGTCCCAACAGAAGTAGCGGGACCAGGACGGCCAGCGCGTACACCGCGTAGACGACCGTGATCATGGCGCCGCTGGTCCCCCAGGCCTCCTGGTAGTCCACGTACAGGGGGGATGGCGTCGCGCTCGACATCAGCGCCGCCGTCACGACGAGTGCCATCAGGACGAACGGTGTCCACGAGCGGGAAGTGCTGTCCACGGGCGGTCCTGGGGTCGGTCCACCACGGCCCGACACCCGTCGGGCGGGGAGGGGGACGCGGGAGGGAGAGGAGTGGAGCCTAGGGGATTCGAACCCCTGACATCTGCCTTGCAAAGGCAGCGCTCTACCAACTGAGCTAAGGCCCCGTGCCACAAAGCGTGAACGCCGGACCGCGGCTAGCGATCCGGCGTCTGCCATGCGGGGGTGGGCCTAGGAGGACTTGAACCTCCGACCTCCAAATTATCAGTTTGGCGCTCTAACCACCTGAGCTATAGGCCCTCGTACCGAAGCGTTAATCTACCCGACGCGCGCGCCGCCACCCAAATCGGGAGTCCCGCGGCGACGACGGGACCCCCGAACCGGCACCTCAGTTCCGGCGATCGCTCAGCGTCACCTGCACGCCGCCACCGGTCAGCCCGGCGGCGAGGTTGTAGATGAACACCGCGAGGGTCGTCAGGATGGCCAGCAGCAGGACATTGAGCAGTCCCACGCCGCCGCTGTAGAGGAAGATCGTCGACGGCCCGATCGCGGCCGCCGACTCGTCACCCGCGACCCCGGAGAGCAACCCTCCGAGCCGGTCCCACACCCCCATGCCGGAGAGCAGGAGGTAGGTGGCACCGATCGCGACCATCCACACCAGGTACAGGGCGAACATCAGCCCGAGCACGGTGGTGAACGCCGACCACGGGTCGATGCGTCGCAGGACGAGCACCGACTCCATCGGCCCCCGCCGCTCCGTCGGCGGAACCATGGGGGCCGCGCGACCGGCCGCGCCACCCGAGTGCGCGGTCGCGACACCGCCGGGCAGTCCCTCG
>NZ_JAALED010000524.1:0-1463 GCF_014145155.1 Dietzia sp. B19
CGAACCGCCGGGCACCCCGGCCGGACGGGTGCTCGACCGCCGCCCCGAGTCGCCCGGCCAGTCCCGGAACCGCCGCGCACAACCGCTCCACCGCCACCACCGCGTCCTCGAGATCCAGATCGCAGGCCAGGTCCCGACAGGTGCGCAGCGGGGTGGTTACCCGGAGACCGCCCAGCTCGGTGACGGCGGCCGGTGGCATCGCGCCGTAGCGGTAGACCCGTCCCCCGCGGGCTCGACGGGTGAACGGCAGCCAGATCTCCGGCAGCGCATCTGCCGGGACGGATTCGTCACCCCACAACAGTGCGGCACTGCGACCACGCAGGACCCCCTCGGGCCAGGTCCTGGCCAGCGCCTCGCTGCGCAGGCGGAGGTCGTCCACCTGGTCATCCCGGCGGTAGACCCCGTGCCAGATCCGGACGTAGCGATCCCGGTCTCGTGGATCGGGGACGGCCGCCGCGAGTTCGGCGGTGGTCAACGGGCCCGGTGGCAGCCCGCCGGGGTTCTCCGCGGAGGGACTGTGAACGGCGGGGGCGATCGCGATGCAGTCCTCGATGCCAGCGCTCTGCCCGCGGATCGGAGTGGGAGTGTCCATGCCGGACACAGTGCCGCACCCAGCGGTCGGATCCGGACCGGGGACGTGCGTCCGTGGAGGCGACTGTGGACAGACGGGAGCTGTGGATGACGACCGGGCGCGTCGCCACGGGACCCGCGATTCCTACCGGTGTCGAGGACTGGTGACCGGCACGAAGCGCCACACCAGGAGCCCGAGCAACGACAGCACCGTGACCACAGCAGCCACCGCCGAGATGCCTCCCATCGCGAACGCGAGCGGGCCGACCAGACCCCCGAATCCGCCGATGAAGAAGACGATGAAACTGAAGGCGGTGTTGAGCTGGGCAGAGTGCTCGGGCGATGTGGCCAGCGCCTGCACCTGGTTTCCGGACAGCGCAGACTGATTCGCCCACGTCGAGAAGAAGAGAGCCAGACCGAAGAGCATCGGGATGTCGTGGGTCAAGAAGATCGCGCCCGAGGACAGCGAGAGGACGACCAGGAACACACCGGTCATCCGGCGTGCTCCATATCTGTCGATCAACCGGCCGGACATCGGTGTCACCAGCCCCGCTACGAGGCCCACGAGCCCGAACAACCCGGCCTGGGTGACGGACCACGACAACGGCGGTCCGGTGAGGTGCAGGACCATCACCGCCCACACCGAGTTGAACGCCCCGAGCCCGAGCGACTGGGTGAGGGCGGCCCTGAGCAGGACCGGGTTCCCGCGAGCACTCTTCAGTGCTGCGGACATCAACGACACGTGCGACAGCGCACTGCCGACGGGCGGGACGGCCCGGCGGAGTGCCCACAATGCTGCGGGGAGCGACAGCGCGACCAGGAGGGCGCACGCGACGATGGTCCCTCGCCAACCGATCCAGTCGGTGGACGCACTCGCGAGCGCCCTCCCGCCA
>NZ_JAALED010000524.1:1496-20893 GCF_014145155.1 Dietzia sp. B19
GCCGACGAGCAGGGCGCCGACGAGAACGGAGTTGGTGGCCCCCCTCTGCCCGGGGGCACACATCCGGTTCGCCGCCGGGATGATGACCTGGGCGAGATTCCCCACCACCCCGACGGCGAAGAACGCTGCTGTGGCCGCGGTGACGCTGTGGGAGAGTGCGGCCAGTAGCAGAGCCACGGTGAGAACGGTCGCCTGGACGGTCACCTGCTTCGAGGAGCGGACGCGGGTCCCGAACGGGATGAGGACGAGGATCCCGACGGCGTAGCCGAGCAGGGCGCTCGCCGCGATCAGTCCAGAGGTGTGATGCGACACACCGAAGTCCGTCGAGATGTCCGTCAGCAGAGCCTGTGGAATGTAGACGATGCTGGCGGAGATTCCGCAGAAGACGGCGAGGGCGAGAAGTCGTAGAGGCGTTATTCGCCCATGTGGCTGCGTGGACATCGTGGCTGTGTGGACATCTTCCAATTGGTCTCGTGCCCGTACGGGCGGTGCTCACGCCGCCACCGTGGCCTTGTCCGCTGCGGGGGTCTTGTCCAGTGCGGGCTTCTTCTTGTGGAAGTCGGTCACCGACTGGAACGCGTGTGCCGCCCGGACGAGGAGCTGCTCCGAGAAGTCCCCACCGCACAACTGGAAGCCGATCGGCGTGCCCCTGTCGGTGAAGGCACCGGGCAGCGTGATGGTCGGGGTACCGCTGATGTCCATCGGAGCAGTCGGTACCAACAGACCGGCCAGGAGTTCGGGAGAGGTACCGAGCTCGGCCATCTTCTCGATCGTCGGCGACGCGAACCCCGCACCGGGCAGCAGCACCAGGTCGATGTCCTGGAATGTTCGCTTCAGCCGCCCGGTGAAGGCGCGCCGCCGCGACATGAGCGTCTGGTAGTCGATCGCGCTGAGCCCGCGTCCGGTCTCGATGAGATGCGCCAGCGCGGGGCCGTACTCTCCCGCCCGTGCCGGATACGTGGCGGCGTGAGCGGCCGCGGTCTCGACCGCGCACAAGTTCTCCCAGTCCGCGCTGATGGCGGCGAGGTCCGGAAGCTCGATGCTGTACACGCGCCAGCCGAGAGACTCCACCACTCCCACGACACCGGCCAACATCGCCCGGGTCGGCTCGTCGAACGTCGCGGTCAGGTCCCAGTCGATTCCGACGCTCGGCGCCCGGTCCAACCGCAGGTCCCCGGAGTAGTCCGGCACCGGCGCCGACACCGTGGTCGGATCGTGGGGATCCTCGCCGGCGATCGCGGACAGCACGACGCCCGCGTCCCGGGCACTGCGCGTCATCGGCCCGATGTGGTCCAGGCTCTCGGCCAGTTCGAATACGCCGTACCGGCTCACCCGCCCCCAGGTCGGCTTGATGCCCGTCACCCCGTTCTGCGCGGAGGGCAACCGTATGGACCCGCCGGTATCCGAACCGAGCGAGGCGTAACAGAGTCCGGCCGCGGTGGCGACCCCCGAACCACTCGAGCTCGATCCCGTCCACGTGTCGGCATCCCAGGGGTTGACCGGGGTCGGGAGAGCCGGATGGTGCTCTGCGTATGCGCCCTCGGTCATCCGTAGCTTCCCGGTGATGACGGCGCCGGCCTCCTTCAGCCGGCGCACGACGGTGGCGTCCCACCGGGGAACGAAATCGGTGTGGATGGTTCCGCCGGCGGCCGTGGGAGTTCCCGCCGTGTAGCAGAGGTCCTTGACCGCGACCGGGACCCCGTGCAACGGACCGCGATAGTTCCCCGCCGCGATCTCGGCGTCGGCCGCACGCGCGGCATCCATGGCGGCGTCGCCGCTGACGATCGCGTAGCTCCGGAGCCGGCCGTCATGGGCCTCGATGCGCTCGAGGATTCCCTCGGTCACCTCCACGGAGCTGACCTGTCGACCGCGGATGAGCTCCGCGACCTCGGTGAGCTCGAGGAGCGCCAACTCTCCACCGGCGCTCATGGCGCCCTCTTCAGCGGTGCCAGGGTGCCGATGTGGTCGGTCGCGGTCTCGTAGACCGACGCCACGCGGAGGACGTCGCCCTCACGGAACGGCTTTCCGATCACCTGTGCACCGAGCGGCAGACCTCCGTCCGCCGAGTAGCCGACGGGCATCGAGATGGCCGGGAGGCCGGTGAGGTTGCCCGGCGCACACACCCGGCTGTACGCCGTCGTCGCTCCCTCGATGTCGTCCGGAGCCCACTCGAAGACCGGATCGTCCGCGCTCACCGCGGGCCCGGGGAGGGTGGGTGCCAGCAGGACGTCGATGTCGGCGTACATCTCGCGCCAGCCCTGTTGCATGAGAGTCCGCGTGCGCAGCGCGTTGATGTAGCTCGTGGCCAACACACCCTCGCCGACCTCGAGGAGGGTCCGGACCTCGTCGGTGAACAGGTCCGGGGTCTCGCGCAGTGCCTCCTGATGGTAGGCGCCCGCCTCGGCGAGCATGATGGTCCACGCGGTGGACAGCACCCTGTCCGCGAGCGGGATCTCGACTTCGACCAGCTCCGCGCCGAGGCCCTCCAACACGTGTGCGGCGGCCATCGACGCCTCCCACATCTCGGTCTGCACCCGCTCGTTGTAGAAGTTCGTCGGGATGCCGATGCGAGTGCCCTCGACTGATCCGCCGAGATCGGGGGTCCAGTCGGGAACCGGCCTGTCAACGCTCGCGGGATCGCGTCGGTCGTAGCCGGACATCGCCGCCATGACGAGCGCGGCCTCCCGCACGTTGCGGGTGAGCGGTCCGACGTGGTCGAGGGACCATGACAGCGACGCGACCCCCACTCGAGGGGCGCGGCCGTAGGTCGGCTTGATGCCGACCGTGCCGCAGACCGAGGCCGGGATGCGGATCGAACCGCCGGTGTCGGAGCCGAGCGCGACCGTGACGCCTCCGGAGGCGATCGTGGCCCCGGAACCCCCGCTGGATCCGCCGGGGACCGTGGAGGTGTCCCACGGGTTCCGGGTGGTGGGGGTGGTCGCGCCGAACGCGAACTCGTGGGTGTGGGTCTTGCCGACGATCACCATTCCGGCTGCGGTGAGCTTCTGCACGCTCACGCTGTCGGCATCGGGGACGTAGTCGGCGCGGACGTCCGAACTGGAGGTGGTGAGGATCCCGCGGGTGTCGTACAGGTCCTTCACGCCGAGGGGGATCCCGTGCAGCGGTCCCTTGTACTTCCCGGCGGCGATCTGCTTCTCGGCCACCCTGGCCTGCTCGAGCGCCAGGTCCTCGGTGATCGTCGCATAGGCGTGGATGTCGGGTTCGACCTCGCGGATCCGCTTGAGGGACGACTCCGTGAGTTCGACCGGTGAGAGTTCCCTCGAGGCGATCTTGTCCGAGGCCTCGGTGAAGCTGAGTTCGTACGGTTCCATGACTCTCAGTTCCAATCTGCGTTGAAGGCGGTGGCCGGAGGGGTCTCGCCCAGGGGCTGGAAGGGCTCGCTGTTGGCGATCTCCAGCAGCGGCGTGTAGTCGGCGAGTTTGGCGGCGAGTCGCTCGTCGGTCACCTTGCTGTCGGCGTAGTCGAACAGTGCTCTGATCGCCTCTTCGGTGAACACCTTGGGTGTTTCTGACATGGGTTTTCTCCTATCGGACGTGGGTGAGGGAGCAGACCGGGGAACCCGGCGTCACCCGGGATCACCGGGGGGTTGTGTGACGGGCCTGGTAGACGGGCCCGGTGAGGGGCCGGGAGTGGGTGTCAGCCCGCTCCCGCTGGCTAGTGCGCCGTGAGCGGCGGGACGAGGCGACCCCAGTCGGTTCGCCTCTCGTAGGCACGACCGATGGCGAGCGCGAGCGCGTCGTGGCCTGGTGCGGTCATGATGTGCATGCTCACCGGCATACCGTTGGCGTTGAGCCCGGCGGGCACGGCGAGACCCGGCGCCCCGAGGAGGTTGGCCTGGACCGTGAACGCGTTGAGTCCCGACAACGTGGACACCTCCCGCCCGCCGAGCATCATCGACGTCGCCTCGAGCGGTGGGGGTTCGGTGCCGATGGTGGGCGTGATGACGGCGTCGACCCCCGCGAACATCTCGCTGCCCGCGCGCATGAGTGCCGACCGGAAGTCGAGCGCCTCGACGAGATCCACGGCGCTCAGGCCCAGACCCAGATCGAGGGCCGCGGCGACATCCGGCTCGAACAGGTCTCGACGCGCGGCGAAGCGGTCCCGGTGGTACAGCGCGGCCTCGGCCGCGGCGATGGCGACCACGGCATCGCTGCACTCTTGCGGGGTGGGGAAGGTGACGGGAACAAGCTGCGCGCCCGCCGCCTCGAGTTCGCGGGCCGCCGCGTGCACGGCCTCCGCGATGTCGGTGTCGGCCGTCTCGAAGAAGAAGTTCTCGGGGACGCCGAGCGTCAGACCGTCGACGCCCCGGTCCAGCGAGGCCACGGCGTCGGGAGCGGGAAACGACCTGCTCCCCGGGTCGGCGGGATCGACACCGGCGAGTGCGTCGACGACAGCCGCGGCCAACGAGACGTTCGCGGCCAGAGGGCCGGCATGATCGAGGGTGGAACTGCACGGGGTGATGCCGGTCCGGCTGATGAGTCCGTAGCTCGGTTTGAACCCGACCACTCCGCACACCGCGGCGGGCATGCGGATCGAGCCTCCGGTGTCGGTGCCCATCGCGACCGGGACCACCCCTGCGGCGACGGCCGCCCCCGATCCACCGCTGGAGCCCGCGGGGACCCGGTCGAGGTTCCACGGATTCCGGGTGGGAGGCGACATGGCACCGAAGGCGTACTCGTGCGTGACCGTCTTGCCCACGATGACGGCCCCGGCGTCCCGGAGCTTGCGCACCACCGTGCAGTCGGACACAGCCGGGGTGTGATCCGCAGCTCGTGACCCGTTGAGTGTGGCGTGGCCGGCGACGTCGTAGAGGTCCTTGACCGCGACGGGAACGCCCGCGAGCGGACCGGCGATCCCGCCGGAGTGCACCGAGGCGGCATCAGCGCGCGCTTCGGAACCGAAGATCTCCACGAATGCCCTGATCTCGGGCTCGACCTCGGCGTACCGGGCCAGTGCGTCATCGACCGACCGGGTGGCCGGTATCGGATCGGAGGTGCCGTCGGCCGTGGCTCGTCGGTCGCCGTCGGCATGCTCGGCCGGATGTTCCGGAGTGAGTGTCATCGCGCCGCCCTGGGTTCGAGAACCGCATCGAGGAGCTTCCGCGTGACCTCGCTCTGCGGGTTGTGGAGTAACTGGTCGACGGGGCCCTGTTCGGCGAACCTGCCGTTGTAGAGCACCCCGGCGGAAGAACACATGTGCTCGACCAGTGCGAGGTGATGGGTGATGAGGAGCATCGTCAGGCCGCGCTCCTCCTGGAGATCCTTGAGCAGGTTGAGCACCTGCGCCTGGACGGAGACGTCGAGAGCCGCCGTGGGTTCATCCAGGACGAGGAACTCGGGATCAGTGGTGAGTGCCCGGGCGATGCCGAGGCGCTGCCGCTGCCCGCCGGAGAACTCGTGGATGTACCGGTCGTAGTGGCTCTCGTCGAGGCCCACCTTGTCGAGGAGCTCGAGGACCCGACGGGTGGCGTCCTTGGCGTCGCAGATGCCGAAACGGCGCAGTGGCGCGCCGACCTGGGGGCCGACCGGGAGTCGCGGGTTGAATGCCGAGCCGGAGTCCTGGAACACGACCTGGACCTTCTGCCGCATCCGGCGAATGCGCTCACCGGTGAGGTTGGTGGTCTCGTGCCCGTCCACCACGATGTGTCCGGAGGTGACGTGCTCGAGCCCCAGGACCATCCGACCGGTGGTGGTCTTCCCGGATCCGGATTCGCCGATCAACCCCCACGTCTCACCCCTCCGGATCGTGAACGAGATGTCGTTCACGGCCACGACGTCGGGGGTCTTCTTGCGGAATCCTCCGGAGACCGAGAAGACCTTGCGTAGGTCGATCACCTCGAGGAATTTGTCGCTCGGCATGGTCAGGCCTCCTGGAAGACGTGGAGACGACGCTCCGCTCGCGGCACGGTCCGGACCGAGTCGTCGAGGTGGAGCTTCGGGACGGAACTGATCAGAGATCTCGTGTACGGGTGCTCCGGCGCCCTGAGCACCTGGTCTGCGGAACCCTGTTCGACGACGCTGCCCTTGCGCATCACGGTGACCGAGTCGCACATGTGGGAGACCACACCGAAGTCGTGCGTCACCATGAGGATCGCGGTGCCGAGGTCTCGGTTGATCTCGAGCAACAGGTCGAGGATCTGCTTCTGCACGGTCGCGTCGAGTGCCGTCGTGGGTTCGTCGGCGAGGAGGAGTTTCGGCCGGGCCGCGAGTGCCATCGCGATCACCACGCGCTGCCGCTGACCACCCGAGAGCTGGTGTTGATACGCCCGCATCTTCTGCTCGGGATCCGGCATCGCCACCCGGTTCAGCGCCCGAACGGCCTCGTCGTAGGCCTCGGATTTGGACACCTTGTGGTGCAGACGGATCACCTCGATCAGCTGCGCACCGACGGTGAACGACGGATCCAGAGCACTGAGCGCGTTCTGGGACACCAGACCGATCTCCCGACCGCGGATCTTCACGAGTTCCTTCTGCGACAGCTCGAGCAGGTTCACGCCGTTGAGCAGGATCTCTCCGGAGGAGACCTTCGCCCGCCGGGTTCCCAGCAGACCCAGGATCGTCATCGATGTCACTGACTTGCCCGATCCCGACTCCCCGACGAGACCCCGGATCTCCCCCTCTCCGACGGTGATGGTGACGTTCTTCACCGCGTGGACGATGCCCCCGTCGGTGTGGAAGTCGACGCTGAGGTTGTTGATCTCAAGCATGGTTGTGCATCCCTTCGTGGCCTGCGTACGTGGATCAGGTGGTCTGCTTGCGGGGATCGAGGGCATCACGGACGCCGTCGCCCAGCAGATTGAAGGACAGAGCGACGACGAGGATCGCGAAGCCGGGGATGGTGGCGACGTGGGCGTAACCCTCGAGGAGGACGCTGGCGCCGTCGGCGGTCATGATTCCCCAGTCCGGAGTCGGCGGAATGATCCCGACACCCAGGAAGCTCAGGCCGGCGGCGAGGACGACCATGAGGCCGCACAGCGTGGTCGCATAGACCAGTAGGGGCGAGACGACGTTGGGAAGGAGCTCCTTGAAGAGGATCTCCGGGGTCCGTGCGCCACCCGCGCGGGCGGCTTCGACGTACTCCCGGGACGATTCCTGGACCGTGGCCGTGTACGCCACCCGAGCCAGATAGGGGATGAGACTGATGCTGATCGCCAGCATCACGTTGCCAATCCCGGCGCCGAGCACCGCGGCGAGCGCAATGGCCAGGAGCACCAGCGGGAAAGCGAACAGGACGTCGAGCAGTCGCATCAGCGTCGCGCCGATCCGGCCCTTCGCATAACCGGCGACGAGCCCGATCACCAACGCGATGGGAAGGACGAGCAGGACCGGGAACACCGCGACCGACAGCGAGTAGCGGGCACCCCAGATCAGACGCGACAGGATGTCGCGCCCCTGACCATCCAGGCCGAGGAGGTGACCGTCCGTGCCGATCCCTTCGAGCCGACGCTCGGAATCGCCGACGATCGGGTCGTAGGGACTCAGGACCGGCGCGAGGATCGCCACCGCGATGGTGAGGAGGAGGATGACGGCCGCGACGGCGGCCATCCTGTCCCGCATGAACGCCCGGAACGCGAGCACAGCCCTGGAAGGACGCTTGACGGGGTGGTCTAGTCGGGGGCGGGCCACCTGCGGCGGGGTCGCCGGATCGGGATCGCTGGAGGAGTGCACAGCCGGCGGCGTGCCGATAACCGAACTCATGCCATGACCTTTCTGCGGGTACGTGGATCGAGCAGCCCGACGGCCGTGTCGGTCAGGAGATTGACGATGACGAAGACCAGCGCGATGAAGAGGACTCCCGCCTGGACGAGCGGCATGTCGTTCTGCGTGATCGAGGTGTAGAGCTGGTATCCGAGTCCGGGCCAGGAGAACACCACTTCGACGAAGATGACTCCACCGAGGAGGTAGCCGATCTGTAGTCCGACGACGGTGACGATCGGCGGGAGCGCGTTCCTGAGGCAGTGTCTCCACAGGATCGACCGCTCCGGGATCCCGGATGCCCGCAGCGTGCGGATGTAGTCCTGCTCCATCGTGTCGACCATGACGCTCCGCGTCATGCGGGCGATGACGGCCAGGGGAACGGATGCCGCCGCGATGGCCGGGAGGACCAGGTAGACGAGGTTGTCGCTGATGCCTCCGCCGGAATTGCGGGGATTGCTCATTCCCGATGTCGGGAACAGTCCGAGCTGGAGCGAGAAGATCCCGATCAACATGAGGCCCAACCAGTAGACCGGGACGCTCGCCCCCGCCAGGGAGACGAACATCGAGACCCGGTCGAAGACTCCGTACTGCTTGCGGGCGGCGATGATCCCGAGCGGGACTCCGATCACGATGCACAGGAACAGTGCCGCGGACGACAGCACCATCGTGTTCTGGAATCTCGGCAAGATGATGTCGAGGACGGGCTGGTTGATGGTCAGCGACCGGCCGAAGTCGCCGGTCAGCAACCCACCCAGGTAGCTGAAGAACTGCACGGCCACCGACTGGTCGAGGCCGAGCTCCCGGCGCACCGCCTCGACGGCGTCCTCCGTCGCGCCGGCACCCAGGATCGTCCGGGCGGGATCACCCGGCACCAACTGCAGGAGTAGGAAGACGATCAGGACCACGCCGAAGAGGACGAAGACGGTGGATCCGAGACGTCGGGCAATCATGACGGCCATGGCTTACCCCTCGAGGTCCAGGCTGACGCCGGTCAGGTCGTACCACTCCTGGCTCGCCGACACCCAACCTTCGACATGGGGCGCCAGGATGTACGGCGCACGGTCGTTGACGATCGGGGCGAGGGCGGCGTCGTCGGTGGCGATCTGGTTCGCCTGCTGCCAGAACTCGACCGCTTCCTCTTCTGTCGGGGCCGTTATCGCGCGCTGCATGACGGCGTCCAGCTCCGGGTTGTCGTAGTAGCCGGTGTTCGGACCGTTGGGGGCGATCATGTCGGCGGACGTGACGATGTAGAGCCAGTACGGGGTATCCATACCCCAGGACATCTGCATCATGCCGACGTCGCCTGCGCCCTCGCCCCACCGACCGAGGTACGAGATCCACTCCATGGTCTGGATCTGGACGTCGATGTTGACCTCCGCGAGGTTCTGCTGGATGAATTCGGCCATCGGGGCCGGGACTATCTGTCCGGAGCCGTCTACCGACGTCGCGATGCTGGTGGAGAAGCCGTCCTCGAGCCCGACCTCCGCGAGGAGCTCCCGGGCGCGGTCGAGGTCTCGCCCGTAGGCGTCGGTGCGCTCGACATACGCGTCGTTCGCCGGGGCCTGGATGTCGTACGCCGGCTCGGCGGTGCCCCTCAAGAGGTTCGTGGCCATGCCCTCGCGGTCGATGGCGAGGTTGATGGCCTGCCGGACCTCGGGGATGGCCATGTACTCGTCCTCCATGTTGAAGGAGAGGTACCAGACATGCGGCGGCTGGCCATCCGAGAGCTGGAAGCCCTCGTCGACGAGCTGCTCGACCGAGTCCGGTGACGGCACGGCGATGACGTCGACCTCGCCGCTGCGGATCGCCGCCGAGCGGCCGGCGGGGTCAGGGATCGGAACGAAGATCACGCCGTCGAGATCCGGGACCTCACCCCAGTAGTCGTCATTCCGCGCGAGAGCGATGCGCTCCCCACGGACACGCTCCTCGAAGACGAACGGACCCGTCCCGGACGGATGCTCGGCGATGTCCTCGCCGTACTCCTCGAGTGCGGCCGGGCTGATGATGCCGGTGGAACCGTTTCCGCCCTGGGCGAGCATTCGGAGGAAGGGGGAGAACGGCTGACTCATCCGAACGACGAGAGTGTGCTCGTCGACGGACTCCACCTCGTCCACGAACTGCCAGACGAAGTTCGTCTGACCGGCGGCCGTCGCGCTGTACTGCGGTGACGACTCGTCCCACATCCGGCGGATGTTGTACTCCACGGCCTCCGCGTCGAGGTCGGTGCCGTCATGGAACGTGACGCCCTGGCGGATGTCGAAGGTGTACTCGAGACCGTCGTCGGAGACCTCCCACGACTCGGCCAGTCCGGGGCGGAGTTCCGGTACCGCCGCTTCCTCGGACGGGGTCTGCAGGTCGTGCATGACGAGCGGCTCGTACATCTGAGAGTTGATCCGCCACGTGACCCACCCGCCGGCGGCCTGCGGGTCGAGGACATCGGCCTCGGACTCGATGCCGATGATGAGCGTCTGGTCGTCTCCGTTGCCGCCGCCCCCGCCCCCGCCACCACCGCACGCGGCGAGCGCCAGTGTTACCGCCAGACCCGCGGCGACCATTCCGGTCCGCCGCTTCCACCCAAGGGATGTAGACAGATTCTGCATGAGATGCGCGCCCTTTCCTTGAGCCACTGACCGCCGAGAGGTCGGAGGCCAACACGTAAACCAATGTGGGAGGAACAGTAGAAAGGCACCCCGCATTCTGGATATACGTCATCCTGCGTATTCTCAGAGGTGCGGCGCCTTGTGTGATGTGCGGCATATCCAAAGGGCGGAATTCAGTGAGAAAAAGGGCCGAAATCGGCGCCGTCGCGCGATTTAACAGACGCTTACACGGCGTAACGCATCGTTAACGCGGTGGCGACGCGGCCGGAAGTATCAAGTCGTCACAATTACCGGCGATGACCCCCTCACCCGGGGCACGGACGGCGAAGGTGGACGGAAACCTCAGGAGAGAATTATGAAGACGGCAACGATTCTCGACGCGACTGTCAAGGCCATCCGCGTGACACAAGCCGACGTGGTACCTGTATCCACCGCCGCTCACGAGGCACTGACGGAGCTCAACAGGTTCGTCGGGTACCCCTCACTGGAGATCGCCGAGTGGGACCCGACAGAGGGCGTGCACCAGCCGCTGCACTCCGAACGGTTCCCACGGAAGCTGCTGGACGCTCTCAACGGACAGGTCTTCCTCGACGACCTGTGCTGGCCTGCACTCCACCGGGACACGCGGCCGAAGGGGTGGCAGGACACCGACGCGTTCATCGACCGGGGCGACTCGAGCCTGTACCAGGAGTTCATCCTCCCCCTGGGCTACCGAGAGGGGATCTACCTGCCGCTCTTCCACAATGAGCGCTATGTCGGCATGGTCACCGGGAACACTGACGCGGCCCTGCCGCCCGGGGAAGCCGAGAAGGCGGCCCTGACCGCGGTCGCTCCTGCCCTGGGCGAGTTCCTCTTCCGGACCCGCGAGCGCCGTGCCCGCAAGGAGGCGGACGGCGCGTTCCTCCTCGACGCCGATCTCCACCTCGCGAGTTTCGAGCCCGAGCACAGTCAGGTCACCGCGGAGCTCATCCGTACCGTCCTCCTGCGGACATGGCCCACCCGGGGCCAGGTGTCCCGATTCGCGATCTGGCCCGATGCGTCTGGGACGCCCCTCCGCGTCCGGGTCGAACGGGCGCGACGAGGTGCCGGAGGCTTCTACGTGTCGTGGCGGAACGGGCCCATGCCGGCCGGGTTGTCACGTCGACAGGTGGAGGTCGTGACCGGGATCGTGGAGGGACTGCCCAACACCGAGATCGGGGAACGGCTCTTCATGAGCCCGCGGACGGTTTCCAAGCACGTCGAGCACATCCTCGTGAAGCTCGGTGTGCCGAATCGGAGTTCGGTGACCCGTCTGGCGATGATCGACGGGTTGTATCTGCTCGGGCACCCGGCATTGTCGACCGCCAACTGATTGCCTCAAAGAATGCGTCAAATGACGTATTCATAGTCTCCGGCGATGGGCATAGGGTCGGAATATGGAGACGTTTCGCACCCTCATCGGGCATCGCTTCGATGCCGAGATCCGGAAAGCGCTATCGCCGCACGAGGATGCCGGCCGAATAGTCAGGTTGACGGTGCCGCAGGCCGAATTGGGCCGGAAAAGATTCAAGGCCGTGGACCAGGACGGAATCGAATACGGCATCGCGCTTCCGAGGAACGTGACACTCCGGGACGGTTCCGTGTTGGATCTGACGGCCGACCGCGCGGTCGTGATCGAAGCGCGGGAGACCGAGCAGCTGCATCTGCGGGCCCGAGATGCCGAGGGCGGCATCCAGCTGGGCTGGCACGCTGGGCACCTGCACTGGAAGGTCCGCATGGCGGGTGAGTACGTGACGGTCCTGATGGACGGACCGCGAGAAGACTATCTCGTGCGTATCGAGCAGTTCCTCGACTCCGGGTTGATCGAGGTCGTCGACTCCGGTGCCCGGACGGACGGAGCCGCGGTCGCCGTCCACGAACCGCACACCCACGGCGACGGAGAGCACTCCCACACTCACGGGGAAGAGATCGGCGGCGGAGGTGCTCCCGGTGCCGGTGCGCACTCTCACGGAGCGGCTACGGCAGCGGCGGGCGCCGGGCGATGACGGCCCCCTCGCGTACGGAACTCCTGCTGGGCGCCGACCCGGCGTTCGCCGCAGGCGCGGGGTCCTTCTCCTCCGGACTGGAAACGCTCGTGGAAGACGGGTGGGTCACGTCCCCCGCCGAACTCGCCGTGCTGCTCGACGAAGCGTTGGTCCACCGGTGGAACTCCTTCGACCGGGTGTTCCTCAATCGCGCCTACCCGTGCGGAGGGGAGGGCGAGTTGCTCACCCTCGACACCGAGGTGGATGTCCACCTCATCGGGGAAGCCGCCCGGAAGGCCTCGCGCCGGGCGGGACACGCGTTGCTCGGGGTGTGGACCCGGCTGGGTGACACACGATCGGCGCACCTCCGGCGGGCGATCCCCGCAGGTGCCCACCTGCCTGTGGCGCAGGCGGCCGTGGCACAGGCGCGGGGACTACGGCTGGCCGACATCGAGGCCCTGTCCGGATGGCAGGTCGTCTCGTCGTATGCGAGCAGCGCGGTGCGGCTCGGGGCCGTCGGACACCGGAGTATCCAACACCTCATGACCCGGGCGGCGGAGCGGCTCGACGAGCTCCTCGCGCTCCCGGTTCCCGACGGCGCACGACCGACTGCGTGGACACCGAAGCAGGACATCGCCGCCGAGCGGCACCAGAACTCCGATCTCCGACTTTTCGCATCCTGACCCCACCGAGGACTGCCATATGAATCTGACACCCACCGAGTCCGAGAGGCTCATCGTCTTCAGTGCCGCCGAGTTCGCGCGGCGCAACCTCCGCGAGGGAATCCCCTTGAGCCACCCCGAGGCCGTCGCGTACATCACCGACGAGGCGATGCTCATGGCACGCTCCGATGTCCCTTTCCCGGAGGTCCGGGAACGGGCCGGGCAACTGCTCACACCGGCGCAGGTGGAGCCGGGCGTACCGAGCATGATCCCGTACATCATGGCCGAGCTGCCGACCCCCGCCGGAAGCAAACTGCTGACCATCTATTCGCCGATCGCGGAGACGGCCGACGGCCCGGTGCCGGGGGAAGTCATCGCACTGACCGAGGCGGAGATGGTGTTCGAACCGACGGAGCTCGTCGAACTCGAGGTGGTCAACTCCGGAGACCGTGACATCCAGGTCCGCAGCATGACCCACTTCTTCGAGGTCAACAGGGCCCTGACGTTCGACCGGACCGCTGCCTACGGGTACAAACTCGCGATCAACGCCGGTGGCGGTACGCGTTTCGAACCGGGCATCCCCAAGGTCGTCGTCTTGACACCGTTCGCCGGCGAACGCGTCATCCACGGTCAGGCCGGGCTCGTCAACGGCCATCTCGACGACCCCGACACCCGCGCCCGTGCGTTCGAGAAAGCCCGCCAGCGCGGCTACCTGCAGGAGGAATCATGACAGCGAGGGTTACCCCGATGACACCGGCGGCTCGCGCGCAGCTGTACGGACCGACCGCCGGTGACCTGGTGCGACTCGGTGACACGTCGCTGCTCGCGGAGGTCGAGAAGGACTACACCCACCACGGTTACGAGCTCACCGTCGGCGCGGGGAAGAACATGCGCGACGGCGAGGCCCTGTCCGCGACCGTCACGACCGACGACGGCGGGCTGGACGTCGTGATCCAGAACGCGCTGATCATCGACGCCGTCCAGGGAATCGTCAAGGCGGACATCGGAATCCGAGACGGTCGGATCGTCGGGGTCGGCAAGGCCGGCAACCCGGCGACGATGCCGGGCGTCGATCCGAACCTCGTATGCGGTCAGAACACCACTGCGATCTCGGCGCAGGGTTGCATCGTCACCGCCGGGGCGATCGAATCACATGGACACATGTTCTCCGCCGAGCAATCCGAGCACGCACTGGCCGGTGGAACGACCACGCTGATAGGCAGTTCGCCCGGGCCGGTCTTCGATGTCGGCTCCGGCACCGCCCACGTCATGGGCCGCTACCTGCAGGGTACCGAGAGTTCGCCGGTCAACTTCGGGCTGCTCGCCCGCGGCGGTTCCGACCCCGCCGCGGTCGCCCACGCAGTGAAGGCCGGGGCGATCGCGGTGAAGGTGCACGAGGATTTCGGGGCGTCGCCCGAGGCCATCAACGGTTCGCTCATCGCCGCGGACCGCCACGACTTCGCCGTGCACCTGCACACCGATTCGATAAACGAGTTCGGGTTCGCCGAGGACACGATGGCCGCGGTCGGCGACCGGACGATTCACATGTATCACGTGGAAGGCGCGGGAGGCGGTCACGCCCCGGACATCCTGAGCGTGGTCTCGTACCCGAACGTCATCCCGGGTTCGACCAACCCGACGAATCCGTTCGCGTGGTCGGCACTCGAGGAAGGCGTGCCGATGACCCTCATCGGGCACCAGATGGATCCACGATCAGAAGCCGACGTCGCCTTTGCCGAAGGCCGGATCCGACCGCAGACCATGTCCGCCGAAGACCTGCTGCACGATATCGGCGCGATCTCGATCTTCGGCTCGGACACCCAGGGCATGGGCCGCCTGGCAGAGAACGTGGCGAACTCGTGGCAACTGGCCAGTGTCATGAGGGAGTACCGCGGCCGTCTTCCCGAGGAGACCACCGGACGCGCGGACAACGAACGGATCAAGCGCTACATCGCCAAGACCACCATCAACCCGGCGATCGCGGTGGGGATCGACCAGCATGTCGGTTCGATCCAACCGGGGCGGATGGCCGACCTCGTCCTCTGGCCGTTCGAGTCGTTCGGAGTGAAGCCCTCGCAGGTCATGAAGGCCGGGATGATCGTCTGGGCCAAGATGGGCGACGCCGCGGGCAGCCTCATGATGACCGAACCGCAGGTTCAGCGCTCCATGTGGGGCGGCAGGGGTTCAGCGAAGAAGCACGTCAGCGCAGTGTTCGTATCCGAGATCGTCTCCCGGTCGGGATCGCTCGAACCGTTCGGGCTCACCAAGGCCGTCCACCCCATCACCTCGACACGCCATCTGCGCAAGAGCGACATGGTCTTCAACGACGCACTGCCCGATGTGCGGGTCGACCCGCGCACGTTCGATGTGTCCGTGGACGGGGAGAAGCTTGAGGTGCACTCGTTCGACGAGCGCCCCCTGACCAGGAAGTACATGCTGAGATGAGCGATCAGGCACCAGGGTTCACGACACGGACGGCCACCCGGAGCGGGGCAGAGCCGCGCGACCCGGAGGCGCAACCTACTCCCGCCGCGCGCGTGGGCATCGGCGGTCCGGTGGGGTCGGGCAAGACCGCACTGGTGGAGAAGCTGATACCTGAGCTGGAGAGGCTCGGGAAGTCCGTCTCTGTCATCACGAACGACCTGGTCACGGCGGAAGACGCGGAACGGCTGCGGCGCTCGGGCCTCATCGACGCGGCCCGGGTTCTCGCGGTCGAGGCCGGCGCGTGCCCGCACACGGTGATCCGCGAGGACCCGACCATGAACATGGAGGCCGCCGAGCAGCTCGATCTGGACTTCCCCGACACCGATGTGATCCTGCTGGAGAGCGGCGGCGACAACCTGGCCTCGACGTTCTCCGACGACCTCGTCGACTTCTGGGTGTTCGTGATCGACGTCTCCGGTGGCGGCGACATCCCCCGGAAGCGCGGACCCGGTGTGCTCAGGGCGGACGTTCTCATCATCAACAAGGCCGACCTGGCCCCGCACGTCGGCGTGGACCTCGGATTGATGATCGCCGAGGCCCGCGAAGTGAGGCAGGGGCGGCCTGTGCTCGTCACGAACTGCTTCACCGGTGAAGGCGTGGACGAGTTCGCCCGGTTCGTCGCCGATGAGGTGCTCTTCTGAGCGCGCCGCCGTACTCTCTCGACCTGGAGATCTCCCGACAAGGGGGCCGCAGTTTCCTGTCCCGGAGATACTTCCGCTGGCCGTACGAGATCGGGATCCTGACGCACGGCCACACCCGGGGCCCGGCCGACGACACGGCCACACTCATCGTGCAGTCCGCGACAAGTGGCCTCATCGCGGGTGAGCGACTCCGTCAGAGGGTCGTGGTCCGCGACGGTGGCCGGGTGCGGCTCGTCGGGCAGGGGGCCATGCCCGTGCAGCGGGCGAGGTCCCATGAGGGATCCGCCGAGGACCTGAGTCTGGAGGTGTTGGGGGGCTCACACCTGGAGTTCGTGTCCGAACCCCGACTGTTGTTCCCGAACTCGTCGTTCAGCCAGGTCACGAGGGTGTCCGTGGATTCCTCTTCCCGGGTGGTCCTGGTGGACGCGGTCGTGCGTCACCCCGATCCGGGGCCGGTGTCCTACCTCTCGGAGACCCGGCTGGAGTTCGATGGCGAGGTCGTCGCGGTCGAACGGATGGGATTCGAGAACATCGCGGAGCACCACTTCGGTGCGACGGTGCTCATTCTCGCGGTGGGAGAGTACGTGACCGGGATCGACTGGAAACCGTGGCTGAAAAGGCACGGTGCGCCGACGAGCTACGGCGCGGTATCACCTATTCGCCAGTGCCCCGGGATCAGCGTCCGTGTCGTCGCCGATGACGGTCGCTACCTGAGGGAAGCCATTGACGATGCACTGTCGATTCTCCTCTGCGCCTCGGCCGGTGACATAACGCCGTAGCGGCACTCCGGTACCTCATGGGATCGCCTTGTGGACGACAGCCGCTTCTCGGGCGGCGCACCGTCCGGGACGAGAAATAAGGAGGCGTCAGAGTCGGGTGAGGCGGACCGGTTGCCCGTCTCTGGGGAAGGGCAACGACTTCATGTCCATCGGCGCACGGTAGTCCGGGTCGACCTGCCACGTGAAATTGCGCAGCAGGTGGTGGAGCACGATCTTCACCTCGGCACCGGCGAAGTGCATGCCGATGCACTTGTGCACGCCGCCGACGAACGGCTGCCAGGCCAGGCGATGGATCTTGTCCTCCCTGCGTTCCTCGGAGAACCGGCCGGGATCGAACACCTCCGGATCGGGCCAGTACTCGTCGAGATGATGCGTGAAGTACGGGGCGATCGCGACCATGGTCTCGGCCGGGATGAAGTGCCCCATCACCTCGGTGTCCTTGACCGTCTTGCGCACGATGGTCGGCACGGGCGAGACCAACCGCAGCGACTCCTTCATGACCAGGTCCAGGGAGCGCAGTCGTGGGAGCTGGTCGTAGTCGATCGAGTCCGTGGCGATCGCCAGCGACTCCTCCCTGCAGCGCTGCTGCCATTCCGGATGCTGCCCGAGATGCTGCATCATCGTCGAGAGGGTGATGGTGGAGGTGTCGTGCGCGGCCATCAACAGGAAGATCATGTGGTTGATCACATCGTCGTCGCTGAACCGCTCGCCGTCGACCTCCACGCTGCACAACACCGAGAACAGGTCATCACCCCCCTCCGGCTCTCCGGGCCGGCAGATACTCGCGCAGAAACTCCTCGAGGCGGCGTCGGCCGACGAACCCGCGGTGCCATCGCCCGCCCGGGACCGGATACCTCACGAGGGCGGTCGCGGCCTGGACGCAGTCGATGAACGAGGAATTGATCAGGTCGAGCCGCTCCTGGCTGGTCCCCGGGGCGCCGCCCATGAAGACCTCGACCGCGAGGTTCAACGTCAGCTTCTTCAGTTCTGGGTAGACCTCCACGCGCTCGCCCGGCTGCCACTCCTCGATCGCAGTACGGACGGCCGGATCGATCGCCGCCGAGTAGCGCGCGAGGCGGTCCGAGGTGAACGCCTGCTGCATCAGACGGCGGTGCGACATGTGCTCGTCGAAGTCCAGCAGCATCAGCCCCCGCTCGAAGAACGGCCCGATCAGGAACTGCCACCCGTCCCCGCTGGCGAAGGCCTTGTCCCGGTTGGTGAGGACCACCTCGGAGGCCTCGGGGCCGAGCAGTGCCACGATCCTCGTGCCGAAGGCCCGGAACCACGAGACAGGGCCGTAGCGGTGATAGCGGCCCTCCCACAGCCGCATCGGATCCCGCAGGTACTCCAGTCCGTGACCCAGAAGCGGTAGTCCGCCATCCCCCGGAACCGGGGTCAACTCACTGCCTGTCGGCGCGGGCGCCAGCGTCCTCGTCATCGGTACTCCTGATCTCACGTGGACCCCGCGCTCACCGCACGGTTCCCGACAGCCTTTCTGACAGGTGGTCCTGTCAGTTGGCTAGAGTTTGAATTAGACAGTGCGTCCTGTCAAGATTGGGCATGGCCTCGACCCCACGCCGATACCGCGGCGTCAGCGCCGAGGAACGCCGGTCCGCGCGCCGCCGCCAACTCCTCGACGCGGCTCTGGAGATCGCGGGGACCCGCGGGGTCGAGCGGACCACCATGACCGCCATCTGCGCCCAGGCGGGCCTCACCGAGCGCTACTTCTACGAGAGCTTCAGCGCCCGGGACCAGCTGCTACTCGCTCTGGCCGATGAGATCGCCGAACAGGTCCGGACCGCCGTCCTGTCCGCCCTGTCGGACACCGAATGCGACACCGCCGTCAAGGCGCACGCCGCGATCGCGGCGTTCGCCGCGATACTGACCGACGACCCCCGCAAGGGCCGGGTGGCGATCATCGAGTCGGCGGCCGTCCCCGCATTGCGCGAGCGCCGCCACGAACTGTTCCGCGACTTCGCCGCCCTGGTCGTGTCACAGGCGCGAACCCTGTTCGGGGATCAGGCACTGCCCGCTCCGCGTGACGAGATCAGCGCACGCCTGCTCGTCGGGGGCCTGGGCGAACTCATCACCGCGTGGCTTCAGGCCGAGACCAGCGCGGACATAGGGGACATAGTGGACGAGGCCACGCGCTGGTTCACCGCCGGCATGCACGCCTGACACCTGTGCGGCCGCCCGCGGATCGCGGACGAGGTGCGGCCGCCCGTCGATCGCGGACGAGGTGCGGTGCCGCGGGGCCACCCTGATCCCGCGTCTACACCCCGTACAGCCGCGCCCAGTTCTCCCGCGTGGTGAGGCGGGCCTGCGCCTCGCGCCACCGTTCCTGGGCCGCGGGGGCCTCGCGGATGAACCGCGCGAGCAGGGCGGCCAGGCGCTTCTGCAGTTCCGTGACCCGCTGCGGGTCGACCTTGCGGTGGTGGACCCCGGTCTGCGAGGCGTCGGTCACGTAGACCTCGTCGAAGAGCGAGACGTGCCACCAGGCCGCGTCCTCG
>NZ_JAALED010000524.1:20960-23665 GCF_014145155.1 Dietzia sp. B19
GCCGCCCGAGCTTCTGGACGAGCAGACGTTTGACCAGCACCTGGTCCTCGCGATCCTCGCGGGGGATCCCCACCTTGCGCTCCACCCTGATCCCGGCGGGAAGGGCGTCGACGGCGAGCTTGGCCGTCTCGGGGTATCCCGCGCGTTCTGCGCGGATCGCGGCCAGGGCGGCCTGCCCGCCGTCGCCGACGCCGTGGGCACCGTCGGGGCCGTCGAGGAACGCCTCGATGCCGCGCATACGGGTGGCGGCGAGGCCGTACTGCATGGCCACGAGTGCCCGCAGGACGCTCCGGCCCAGGTTCGTCGCCATCGCACGCGGATCGATCCCCTGGCGGAGGGCCGCGGTGGTCAGCGAATTGCGCATCGAGAAGAACTGACCGAAGTCGTCGCCGTCCTTCCAGTAGAAGTCGGCGTGCCACACGGCCGCCCCCTGGAGGGTGCAGGTGGGCATCCCGGCCTGCCGGCACCGCAACCCGTACTCGATGTCGTCCCACTGGAAGAAGTACGGCAGGGGCAGCCCCACCCTCTCCACTGCCTCCCCGGGCACCAGGCAGGACCACCACGCGTTGTACTCGGCGTCGACCCGCCGCTCCTGCCGGTTCTCGACCACGGACTCGTCGCGCAGCGCGAACTCGTCCGCGTCCAGGCCGCCCTCGAGCTGGTCGAGCTGCGTGCGCTCGGCCGAGACCAGGAGGTAGTCCGGGTTGAACAGGTACAGCATCTGCGCGCCGACGAGCATCGGCTCGCGGGTGACGGCCGCGAAGGCGAACAGCCGCAACACCGTCTCGGGCTCGACCCTCACGTCGTCGTCCATGAGCAGCACGTCCACCGGCCCGGTGGACCCGGGGGCGGTGGCCTCGAACATCCCGCGGCTGAACCCGCCGGCGCCGCCGAGATTGGGCTGGCGCAGGTAGTGCAGCCGCTCGCCGAACTCCCCGGCCGCGCGCCGGAACGCCTCCCGCGTCTCGACCAGGTCGGTGCCCTGATCCGTCACGTAGAGGTCGTCGATGAGTTCGGCCACCAACGGGTCCGAGGCCAGCGAGTCGACGGTCGCGGCGCAGTCGTCCGCCCTGTTGAAGGTGCAGATGGCCACCGCCGCGCGGCGGGCCGGGCTCGTCGTCGTCACACTCCACGTCACCTCGGACACGGTCGCCGCCGCGTCCACGGCGTGGAACTCCAGCCACATCGCGCCGCCGTCGACGAAGGTGTCCACCGGTACGTGCAACACCGCCATGCCGTCCCCGTGGTGGTGGAACACGTCCACGGTGCGCACGTGGGACCCGATGTCGGACGCGCGGACCAGGACGTCGAGGCGCCCCTCGGACTCCACCGCGACCCGCACGGTGAGGCTGGTGACCGTGGTCCAGCGCTGCCAGTAGGAGGCCTCGAACCGGCCGAAGTAGGTGTTGGTGTCGACGACGGCCCCGGCGTCCAGGTGCACCTCGGCGCGCGTGCGGCGCACGACCCCCCGCACGATCCGCGAGTACAGGTCGTCGTTGACCCATTTTCGCGGGCCCGAGAACAGGGTGCGCTGCAACAGCAGGTCGCGCTCGTCGGGGGCGGAACCGGCGTCGGCACCTGCGGCTGTCACGGTGGTGGCGTCCATGTGGCGGGTGCTCCTGGGGAATCGGTGCGGAGGTCGTCTCACTCCCGGGCGGCTGGTGGCCCGGACGCGCCGTCCAGGCTAACCCCGGCCGGGCGGTAACCCGGGAGGGCGGTCAGCGCACCCGGAAGATCACGGTCCGCTGGACGATGAAGTTGGTGACCGTGGCCACGCCCTGCGCGATGACGTAGCCGATCGTCGTGGCCCAGAACGTGCTCCAGCCCAGGCCGTGGAACCACGGGACCAGCAGCATGAACAGGCCCCACTGCACGCCGAACATCAGCGCGTACAGACCCATCGTGGCGACGAAGCGGGCGCGGGAGGGCTCGGCCTGGAACGTCCACCGGCGGTTGAGCGAGTACGCCGTGAGGGTGCCCGCCACGAAGGACAGCGCCTTGGCCGGTCCGTAGCCCAGACCGAACAGCATCAACAACTGCAGCAGGCCGTAGTCGACGACCGCGGACAGGACACCGGTCACGAAGAACCTGGTGACCTGCGTCTTCAGGTCGGTAGGTCGCGCCGGATCGGATTCGTGTCGGGCTTCGAGAGGATCGACGGCCCCGCGCAGGGAGTCGAGGACGGAGTCCTCCGGCGGGTCCGCCGGGGTCTCAGGGGAGGGTCCGCCGCTGGATGTGGTCACGCGAACAGGGTAGATCGCGGTCGACCGGGCGGCGTCATCCAGCGCCTCGGAGGACACTGGGACCGTGAACCTCCCCGACTCCGCCGTCCGCCGCCGCGTCCTGGTGGTCGACGATGAACCCCACATCCGCCGGGTTCTGCGCGGATACCTCGAATCGGACGGTTTCGCCGTTGACGAGGCCGGCACCTCGGCCCAGGCCCGGGACCTGGTGGGCGACGCCGACCTCGTCCTCCTCGACGTCGGTCTGCCCGACGGCAACGGGCTCGATCTCCTTCGTGACCTGCGATCGGCCTCCCCCGTGTACGTGATCCTGGTGACCGCCCGCGCGGAGGAGGTGGACCGACTGATCGGGCTCGAGGCGGGGGCGGACGACTACGTGGTCAAGCCCTTCAGCCCCCGCGAGGTCACCGCGCGCGTCCGCGCTGTCCTGCGCCGCGCGCGCGAGGCCGGGCCGGTCGGGGC
>NZ_JAALED010000525.1:0-2831 GCF_014145155.1 Dietzia sp. B19
GACGCGGCGGACGGCCGCACCTTCGGCACCTACGACCCCGCCACCGGCGCCGAGATCACCCAGGTCGCGCACGGCGGACCCGAGGACGTCGACCGGGCCGTCGCCGCCGCGCGCCGCGCCTTCGACGACGGCGCGTGGGCGACCATGAAGCCCAACCAGCGCGAGCAGATCCTGTGGCGCATCGGCGACCTGCTGGACGCCAAGGCCGAGCTGTTCGGGCAGATCGAGGCCCTGGACAACGGCAAGTCCGTCGCGATCGCCACCGCCGTGGACGTGGCGTGGGCGGCCGACGTGTTCCGCTACTACGCCGGCTGGTCCACCAAGATCGAGGGCTCCACGGTCAACGTGTCGATGCCGTTCGCCGGCGACAAGCAGTTCCACGCCTACACCCAGCGCGTCCCCGTGGGCGTGTGCGGCCAGATCATCCCCTGGAACTTCCCGCTGCTCATGGCGGCGTGGAAGCTCGCCCCCGCCCTGGCCACCGGCAACACCCTGGTCCTCAAGCCGGCCGAGCAGACTCCGCTGACCGCGCTGCTGCTGGGCGAGGTCATCGCCGAGGCCGGCGTGCCCGCCGGCGTGGTCAACATCGTCACCGGCTTCGGCGACGCCGGCGCCGCGATCTCCGCCCACGACGACGTGGACAAGGTGGCCTTCACCGGCTCCACCGAGGTGGGCAAGCTGATCGTCGACGCCGCCAAGGGCAACCTCAAGAAGGTCTCCCTCGAGCTGGGCGGCAAGAGCGCCAACATCGTCTTTGCCGACTGCGACTTCGACGCCGCCGTCGCCGGATCCGTGGCCGCGTGGATGTTCAACCACGGCCAGGCCTGCACCGCCGGCACCCGCCTGTACGTCGAGGACTCCATCTACGAGAAGTTCACGCAGGCCGTCGCCGACGCCGCCGCCCAGGCCACCATCGGACACGGCCTGGACCCCGCCACCGAGCTCGGCCCGCTGGTCGACCAGGACCAGTTCGACAAGGTCTCCTACTACCTCCGCGCCGGCATCGAAGACGGCGGGCGGGCCCTCACCGGCGGCGGCCGACACGGCGACACCGGCTACTTTGTCCAGCCGACCGTGTTCGTGGACGTCGAGCCCGACCACCGGGTGGTGACGGACGAGATCTTCGGCCCCGTCGTCTCGGCCCTGCGGTTCACCGACGTCGACGACGCGGTCCGGCAGGCCAACGACTCGATCTACGGCCTGGCCGCCGGGGTGTGGACGAAGGACATCTCCAAGGCCCACAAGGTCGCCAGCCGCCTCCACGCGGGCTCGGTCTGGGTCAACCAGTACAACGGCTTCGACACCGCCATGCCGTTCGGCGGGTTCAAGCAGTCCGGCTGGGGCCGCGAGCTGGGCCAGGGTGCACTGGACCTCTACACGCAGACCAGGTCGGTCAACATCCAGCTCTGACCTGGTCCGGGTCGGACTCCCTCCGACCCCCGGGACCGGGACCCGGCGTCCCCGTGACTCGTCCGGGGACGCCGGCGACTCCCCTTCTCTGCGACCTCTCCTGTCGTCCCACACCCCTTGCCCACCCGCCCCGTCCACACCCCCTCTCCACTTCCGATCACCCGCTCCCCCGAAAGGAACACCGCCGTGAAGACCAAGGCAGCAGTACTGTTCGACCTCCACCAGCCGTTCGAGATCATCGAGCTCGACCTGGACGATCCCGGCCCCGGCGAGGTCCTGATCAAGTACACGGCCGCAGGCCTGTGCCACTCCGACCTGCACCTGTCCGACGGCTCGCTCCCGCCGCGCTTCCCGATCGTCGGCGGGCACGAGGGCGCCGGCGTCATCGAGGCCGTGGGCGTGGGCGTCACCAAGGTCAAGCCGGGCGACCACGTGGTGTGCTCCTTCATCCCCAACTGCGGCACCTGCCGGTACTGCTCGACCGGGCGACAGAACCTCTGCGACATGGGTGCCACGATCCTCGAGGGGCACATGCCCGACGGCACCTTCCGCTTCCGCTCGGGCGGCAAGGAGTTCGGTGCCATGTGCATGCTCGGCACCTTCTCCGAGCGCTCGGTGATCTCCCAGCACTCGGTGGTCAAGGTCGACGACTGGCTGCCGCTCGACAAGGCCGTCCTGGTGGGCTGCGGCGTGCCCTCCGGCTGGGGCACCGCCACCTATGCGGGCAACGTGCGCCAGGGCGACACCGTGGTGATCTACGGCATCGGCGGGCTCGGCATCAACGCCGTCCAGGGCGCCGTCCACTCGGGGGCCCGCCACGTCGTGGTGGTGGACCCCGTCCAGTTCAAGCGCGACGAGGCCCTCAAGTTCGGCGCCACCCACGCGTTCGCCGACGCCGCCGAGGCCCACGCCGAGGTGGAGAAGCTCACCTGGGGCCAGATGGCGGACCAGGCGCTCATCCTGGTGGGCACCGTCGACGAGCAGGTCGTCTCGAGCGCCTTCGACGTGATCGGCAAGGGTGGCACCGTGGTGATCACCGGCCTGGGCAACATGACCGACAAGACCGTCCAGGTCAGCGGCACCGTGATGGCGCTGTTCGGCAAGACCATCACGGGCACCCTGTTCGGTTCGGCCAACCCGCAGTACGACATCGTCAAGCTGCTGCGCCTGTACGACGAGGGCAAGCTCAAGCTGGACGAGCTCATCACCACCACCTACTCGCTCGAGCAGGTCAACGAGGGCTACCGGGATCTGCAGGACGGCAAGATCATGCGCGGCGTGATCATCCACGACGCCTGACCCGTCGCCACCCGACCGGCGCGGCCGACGACTGCGCGCGTCGCCCCGATCCCGGGGTGGCGCGCGCAGTGGTTGGCCAAGCAATGGCGGGCAGGCGCTCCCGCGGATGGCGTCTCGCGCGA
>NZ_JAALED010000526.1:0-1526 GCF_014145155.1 Dietzia sp. B19
GCCTCCAGCGCGGCCGCGACCGGGCGCCCCCGCACGGCGCAACACTGGTCTCGCTTGGCGTGGGTGCACACGAGTGGGACAGGTGCCGCGACCTCGCGGGTCCCGGCCACGTGCCCGTCGGGAGACAGGTCCAGCCCGAGCAACTCCTCGGGCCCGTCGACACGGCCGGTGCGGATGCTCTGCCGGCCGGGGCGGGTGTCGCAGAGGTAGAAGCGGTGCCGGTCGAGCCGCTGGCCCTCCCGGCCGGGCCGCCGGATGAAGAGCATGCGCGACCCACAGGCCTCGACGTGCTCCTTGAGACGTCGGGACAGGTCCTCGCCCAGCGCCTCACCGTCGAAGATGTCGCGTCCCCAGCGCCCGGGGACCTCCAGCAGCACCCACGACTCCTCGTGGGCGGCGGTACCGGCCGGTGGCTCATCGGCCGACTGCAGGGAGCACCAGTCCGGTTGTGTGGCGGAATCGGTATCTGACACGACCCCATGGTGCCCCATCCCGCGAGGAGGCGTAACTGTAGCCACCTTGTGGGACAAAAGTGACCAGAGGGATCTAGGCTGGACCTATGCGTATCCGTCACCGCCGCCTCGCCGCGGCCGCCGCCCTCACCGCCGTCGCGTCCCTGGGCCTGGCGGGATGTGGAGCCGACACCTCGACCGACACCCCCGCCACGAGCCAGACCACCACGGCGGGATCCTCCCCGGCCGCGCTGGCCCGGGCCCTGGCGCCGGACGAGACCGAGACCTCCGATCCCTCCGCCAGGCCCGCGGACTCCGCTCCGAAGAGTGAGGACTCCGGCGATGCCGCCGAGCGCGCCCAGCTCGTCGTGACCGAGATCCGCGTGGGCGACTACCAGGGCAAGGACCGAGTGGTCTTCGAACTCGAGGGCCAGGGCGTCCCGGGGTACTCCGTGGACTACGTGGACGCCCCCGCCCAGCAGGGCAGTGGCTTCCCCGTGGAGGTGCCCGGTGACTCGTTCCTCCAGGTGATGATCCGCGACCAGGTCCTGCCCACCACGACCTCCATGACGGAGGTCCCCGTGGGCACCGTCTCGAGCGACGAGGCGACCGGTGTCGCCGGAGTGGCCTTCGCGGGCCAGTTCGAGGGCCAGGCGCAATCCGTCATCGGCCTCGAGGGCACGGACCGCGCCTTCTCGGCCTTCCTCCTCCAGAACCCGACCCGCCTGGTGGTCGACATCGAGCGCTGAGCCCACCCGGCGAGCGACGGGGGCCGCGACCACGGTGATTCGTGGACGGTTCATTCGTATACCCCCTCGACGGTCCAACTCCCCGGCTCGTCCCCGACCAGGCAGCACAGCAACAACGCGGCCGCCCGCTCGGGGACGACCTGCATCCGGGCCCTCGGCCGGCGGGCCTCACCACCGGGACCCGCCTCCCACCAGGCCTCATCGATCGGCCACGGCCTCGACCAACCGACCAACGCGCATCGACGGCCCGTCACCTCGACCGACTCGGGTCGTCCGGTGAGCAGGCCACGCCGGCCGACCCCGATCGGCGCCCCCGCCGCGGTAC
>NZ_JAALED010000527.1:0-1035 GCF_014145155.1 Dietzia sp. B19
CGGTGCGCGTCGGCCGCGACCCGTGCCGCCCCTCGCGAGGGCAGCACCCCGCTGGTGGCCCCGCATCGCTGACACCCCCAGGTCGCGCCGTCGGCGGCCTCCTGGACATAACACGACCGTTCGCCGACCCCGTCCATCCCGCCCCCCAGCGCAGAGCACCGGCCCGGAGCCGGTGCGAATTCCGCAATTGTGTCACAAAATTCTCATCTTGACACGACATCTTCATCACCTCGGCACCACGTAGACAGATCGGTCTGGACTTGGCGCGCCTTTAATGTCTACTGTGTTGGTCTACTTAATCCACACACAAGATAATCGGAGCACTCGTGAAGACACTGATCGTCCTGGGCGTCGTCGGCGCCATCGCCCAGCTCATCGACGGCTCCCTGGGGATGGCCTACGGCGTGACGTCCACGACGCTGCTGGTCGCGGCCGGGATCGCGCCCGCCGCGGCCTCGGCGTCCGTGCACTTCGCGGAGATCGGCACCACCCTGGCCTCAGGTATCTCCCACCACAAGCTGGGCAACGTGGACTGGCGCATCGTGCGCATCCTCGCGGTCCCCGGCGCCATCGGGGCGTTCGCCGGCGCCACCATCCTCACCAACCTCCCGGCGGACGTGGCCAAGCCGGTGGTCGGGGCGATCCTCCTGACGCTGGGCCTGTACGTGCTGTACCGCTTCCTCGCACTGGGTGGGCGTCGTCCGGAGTTCAAGGGCCGCGTGCGGACAGGGTTCCTGGTCCCCCTCGGACTGGTGGGCGGCACCCTCGACTCGCTCGGCGGCGGCGGGTGGGGCCCGGTCGGCACCACCTCGCTGCTGTCCTCGGGCCGGGTCGAGCCGCGCAAGGTGGTCGGCTCCATCGACACCTCCGAGTTCGTGGTGGCCGTGGGTGGCTCCCTCGGCTTCCTCATCGGCCTGGGCGCGGCCGGCATCGACTGGGGCTACGCCGCGGCACTGCTGGTCGGCGGCGTGATCGTGGCACCACTGGCGGCCTGGCTCGTCAAGCACCTGCCCGCGCGCGTGCTCGGCACCGCGG
>NZ_JAALED010000528.1:0-12113 GCF_014145155.1 Dietzia sp. B19
TCGGGACCGCCGCCGCGGCCCTCGGGCCGGTGTGGGAGGACGGGGCCGTCGTGCTGGCGTGGGCGTGCGCCCCGGCGCTGTGGTGGCTCGAGACCGTCGCGGACGTCGCCGTGTCCCTGCCGGGGTCGCCCGACGTGGCGCCCGGGTGATCCCGCGCCTGTGGTGACGGACCTGCGTGGCACGATGTCGGGTGAGTACGACGACGAGGAGCGCCCATGACACCCGGTTCTTCACCCGGCCCGCTGCATCTCGTCCTGGGCGAGGACGAGTTCCTCACCGAGCGCGCCACCGCCGGTGTCGTGGCGGCCGTGCGGGCAGCGGCTCCCGCGGGGGAGGATCCGCCCGTGGTCTCCCGCCTGGGGGGACCGGAGGTCGGTGCACCGCAGCTGTTCGAACTGCTCTCACCGTCGCTGTTCGGCGAGGCCCGGATCGTGGTGATCACCGGTGCCGCGGAACTGGGCAAGGACGCCCAGGCGGCGGTGATGGGGTCCGCCGTCGACCTGCCGGACCAGACGGTCATGGTGGTCCAGCACACGGGCGGGGGTCGGGCCAAGGCGCTCGTACCGGACCTGCGTAAGGCCGGTGCGCAGGAGCACGCGGCCGGCAAGCTCTCCCGCCACATGGACGTGGTGGGATTCGTGCGCTCGGAGTTCCGGGGTCTCGACGTCCGGGTGGCCCCCGAGGCGTGTGAGGCCCTGGTGGAGGCGGTGGGCACGGACCTTCGGCAGCTGGCGTCGGCGTGTGGCCAGCTGGTGGCCGACACCGGGGGGAAGGTCGACGTCGAAGCGGTGCGCCGCTATCACTCCGGGGTCGTGGGGGTCAGCGGGTTCACCGTGGCCGAGCGCGCGGTCACCGGGGATGTGGCCGGCGCGATCGAAGCCCTCGAATGGGCCATGCACACGGGGGTCCCGCACGTCGTGTTGGCGGACGCTCTCGCGGACGCCGTGAACTCGATCGCCATGGTGGGCACCCAACGGGGCACCCCGCCGGCCGAACTGGCGCGGCAGGGCCTGCCTCCGTGGAAGGTCAAGAAGGTCACCGCGCAGACCCGGTACTGGTCCATCGACACCCTCGGCAGCGCCCTCCAGGTGGTGGCCCGCCTCAACGGCGAGGTCAAGGGGCAGGCGGAGGACACCTCGTACGCGCTCGAGCGGGCGGTGCGGGAGGTGGGGTCACTGGCCGGCGTCGCCTAGAACGCGACGAGGGCCCACCACGCGCACTCGATCGGTGCGGGGGTGGGCCCTCGGAGCCTCATCGCGGCGGCTAACGACGCGGGGCTGTGCTCCCCGACTGGGGGAGCGGGTCGCCTCAGAGCGCGTTGACGGCCTTGGCGAGCGACGACTTCTTGTTGGCGGCCTGGTTCTGGTGGATGACACCCTTGGTGGCGGCCTTGTCGAGCTGACGCGAGGTCGCGACGAGGAGGGCGCCGGCCTTGGCCTTGTCGCCGGCCTCGGTGGCCTCACGCAGGCTGCGGATGGCGGAACGCAGAGACGACTTGATCGACTGGTTGCGGAGACGGTTGCGCTCGTTGGTGAGGTTCCGCTTCTTCTGGGACTTGATGTTTGCCACTGGTCACACCTTCGGTCGTGTGTCGACGGCTCCGCGGGGGATCCGGTCGATCTGATGTCATGTCTCTAGTCCGCTCGAATACGCGTAGCGCGATCCGGTGGACACCGACGACCCACTTTACCAGCGGCGGCGTCCCCGGCCAAAACGCGTGACGAGTGGGCGAGCACCCGGTCGGGCCCATGTCGGGCTGCCCGCCACCACCGCCCGTCAGCGCCAGCCGTAGTCCGAGCGCAACCGGTCCGCGACCCGGTCGAACGTGGCGCGGGAGCAGACGGCCCCCTCGCGCCGGATGCCCTGTTCGGGCACGTCCAGCACGCGGTCCAGGCGGACCCAGCTCGGGCGGCCCTCCGGGTCCCACGGCCCGGTGCCGAGCCTGAGCCACCCCTCGTCGTCGTCCCGCCTGTCCTGCGACGAGAGCATGAGGCCGAGCAGTCGATCGCCGTCGCGGCCCACCACCAGGACCGGACGGTCCTTCCCGCGTCCGTCGGCCTCCTCGAACTCCACCCACGTCCACACGATCTCTCCCGGATCGGCCCGGCCGTCGAGGTCGGGTGCGTAGGAGACGGTCCGCGCGCGGCTCGACGTGGGCACGGTCCCGGACGTGGTGGGCCGTCCCGCCCCCACGGCCCCACGCGGCGCGGCGGAGGAGATCCCTCGATCCTCGAGACGCCGACGCACCTCGAGGGCCACCGTCGGTCCGTATCGTCGGCTCATCCGAGCCGCGGTGCGACCCATCCGGGCCCAGTCGATCGCCATGTCCGCCAGGGTAACGGCATCTAGGATCCCGGTTCATGGACATCCTCTTCGCGGTCGTGTGGTCGGACGACCCGGAACGTGCCGGGCCCGACGCCTCCCGGTTGCGGTCGGACATCGCCCGGGTGGTGGACGGCCCGCTCGCCGACCTCGGGGTGACCGAGTACGTGGTGAACGTCCGCGACGAGGCGGTGGCCGGCGCGATGATCGACGTGCAGGTGACCCCGAGGCCCGTGCTCGCGGCGGTCCGCGCGCGGGTGCCGGTGGCCTCGGGCACCGCGAGCACCAACGTCCTCGACGCCCTTCGCGGGCTCGGCCCGGTCTCCGCGTGGTCGGTGACCGCGTCGGAGCCGCTCGGCGTACCGGATCCGGGGGAGGACGGGAGGTGTCCCGGGATGGCCAACCTGGCCTTCCTGCGCCGGCCCGGGCGGCTGGACCGCGACGAATGGCTGCGCGTCTGGCTCGAGGAGCACACGCCGGTGGCGATCGAGACGCAGTCCACCACCGCCTACACCCAGCACGTGGTGGTCCGCGCACTGACCGGGGACGCGCCGGAGATCGCGGGGATCGTCGAGGAGGTGTTCCCGATCGAGGCGGCCGGGGACCTCGGGGTGTTCTTCGACTCCCGGGGCAGCGATGAGAGGATGAGCCACAACATCAAGGCCATGACCGCCTCGACGGCCCGGTTCCTCGACGACGGCACGGTCGACGCGATCCCCACGGGACGGTACGTGATGCGTATCCGGAGCCCGCACGTGTGACAATGGGGGCATCGCCCGGTCGGACCGCACCCCGCCACGCCCGGGCCCGCCTCCAGGAGTGATCGAGATTCCCAACTTCGCAGAGACGACGTTCACCGATCCGGCCAGGATCAGGAACTTCTGCATCATCGCGCACATCGACCACGGCAAGTCGACACTGGCCGACCGCATGCTGCAGATCACCGGTGTGGTCGAGGAGCGGCTCATGCGGGCCCAGTACCTCGACCGCATGGACATCGAGCGCGAACGCGGCATCACCATCAAGGCGCAGAACGTCCGCCTGCCGTGGGTGCCGCGCTCCGGTGCCCACGAGGGTGAGGAGATCGTGCTGCACATGATCGACACCCCGGGCCACGTGGACTTCACCTACGAGGTCTCCCGTGCCCTCGAGGCGTGCGAGGGGGCGATCCTGCTGGTGGACGCCGCGCAGGGCATCGAGGCCCAGACGCTGGCCAACCTGTACCTGGCCATGGAGAACGACCTCGAGATCATCCCGGTGCTCAACAAGATCGACCTCCCCGCGGCGGACCCGGACCGCTTCGCCGAGGAGATCTCCCACATCGTGGGGTGCGAGCCGGAGGACGTCCTGCGGGTGTCCGGCAAGACGGGCGTGGGCGTCGAGGAACTGCTGGACAAGGTGTGTGACGTGATCCCCGCGCCGGTGGGCGACCCGGACGCCCCGGCCCGCGCGATGATCTTCGACTCGGTCTACGACACCTACCGCGGCGTGGTCACCTACGTCCGGGTGTTCGACGGGACGCTGAATCCGCGCGAGAAGGTCAGGATGATGTCGACGGGGTCGACGCACGAGGCGCTCGAGGTCGGGATCATCTCGCCGGAACCCAAGGTGACCAAGGGGTTGGGCCCGGGCGAGGTCGGGTACCTGATCACCGGGGTCAAGGACGTCCGCCAGTCCAAGGTCGGTGACACGATCACCAGCGCCCGCGGCGGGGCGGAGGAGCCTCTGGCGGGGTACAAGGAGCCCAACCCCATGGTGTTCTCCGGGCTGTACCCGATCGACGGGTCCGACTACCCGGTCCTGCGCGACGCCCTGGACAAGCTGCAACTCAACGACGCGTCGCTCGACTACGAGCCGGAGACCTCCGTCGCGCTCGGTTTCGGCTTCCGCTGCGGTTTCCTGGGTCTGCTGCACATGGAGATCACCCGGGACCGGTTGGAGCGGGAGTTCAACCTCGCCCTGATCTCCACCGCGCCGAACGTGGTGTACCGAGTGGTCGCCGAGGACGGAACCGAGCACCAGGTCACCAACCCGTCGTACTGGCCCGAGGGCAAGCACCGCGAGATCTTCGAGCCGATCGTCAAGTGCACGATCATCGTGCCCAGCGAGTTCGTGGGCACCGTCATGGAACTGTGCCAGTCCAAGCGCGGCGAGATGAAGGGCATGGACTACCTGTCCGAGACCCGCGTGGAGCTGCGCTACGTCATGCCGATGGGCGAGATCATCTTCGACTTCTTCGACTCGCTCAAGTCCCGCACCAAGGGATACGCGTCGATGGACTACGAGGAGGCCGGCGAGCAGGCGTCCGATCTGGTCAAGGTCGACATCCTGCTGCAGGGGGAGGCCGTGGACGCGTTCTCCGCGATCGTGCACCGGGACTACGCGCAGGCCTACGGCAACAAGATGACGGGCAAGCTCAAGGAGCTCATCCCGCGTCAGCAGTACGAGGTGCCCATCCAGGCGGCGATCGGCGCGAAGATCATCTCCCGCGAGAACATCCGCGCCATCCGCAAGGACGTGCTCTCCAAGTGCTACGGCGGCGATATCAGCCGTAAGCGCAAGCTTCTCGAGAAGCAGAAGGAGGGCAAGAAGCGCATGAAGTCGATCGGTCGCGTGGACGTCCCCCAGGAGGCCTTCGTGGCCGCGCTGTCCGCGGACTCGAGCGCGGACAAGAAGTGAGCGCGGACGAGTAGTAGCGGCCGTCGGGTCCGCCCGGGCTCACGCCCAGGTCCTCGCTCTGTGTCGCCGTACGGCGGACCGGTTGGTGCAGCGGGTCGAGCAGTACCGCTTGCGTCCGTTGCGGGTGGTGTCGGCGAAGACGTCCGCGCAGTCGTCGGCCGCACACCGTGCCAGACGGTCGATGCCGCGTGAGGTCAGGTGGAGTGCGGTGCCCACGGAGAACATGGCGGTGAGCAGACGGGCGAACGAGACGTCGTCCGCGCGGTAGTGCACGTGCCAGTGGCCGTCGTGGTCGGTGAGGCGCGGCGGCGCCGAGTGGTCGGCGAGCAGGGCGTTGAGGGCGTCGGCCCGCCCGCGGGGGTCGGTGGTGTCGACGACGACGAGCCAGTCGTCGAGAAACGTCAGCACCTCCTCGAGGTCCTCGTCACACGCCCCCCGGTCGATGGTCACCCCCGATTCGCGGCAGCGGTCCACCAGTTCGCGGGTGGTGCGGGGGCGGCGGTTCGCCAGGTCGGCGGCGAGGGTCACCGGATCGGCCCCGTAAGGGTTGATATACACAAACCGATTACAGCACAGTGATCGGTATGCCTCAGTCATTCGCGGGTCTGGCCGCGTCCCCGGCGGTGGGGGTCTCCGTGTGGGTCCTGGCCGCGCTCGTGCTGGCCGCGTTCGTCGCCGGCTGGGTCGACTCGGTGGTCGGCGGGGGAGGACTCATCCAGCTCCCGGCGCTGGTGCTCGGACTGCCCGCGGATGCCTCGACCCCGGAGATCCTCGGGACCAACAAACTCTCCTCGGTCGCCGGGACGCTGGTCGCCTCCCTGACCTACCTGCGCCGGATCCGGGTGCCGATCGGGATGGTGCTCCCGCTGGTGGTCGCGGCGTTCGCCGGGTCGACCGCCGGCTCGTCGGTCGCCAGGTTCATCCCGAGGGACCTGCTCACGCCGGTTGTCCTGGTGGCCGTCATCGTGGTGGGCGCCTACACGTGGTTCCGGCCCACCATGGGTCGCACCCACGAGAACCGGTACACCGGGTGGGCGCGCATCTGGCGATCGGCGCTGATCGGTCTGCTGATCGGGTTCTACGACGGGGTCCTGGGTCCGGGGACCGGGTCGTTCTTCGTGATCGCGATCGTCGCGTTCCTGGGCTTCGGCTTCCTGCAGGGGACCGTGGCGGCCAAGCTCGCCAACCTCACCACCAACATCGCCTCGATCCTGGTGTTCGGCATCCACGGCGAGGTGCTGTGGCTCATCGGTGGCTGTATGGCGGTGGCCAACCTCACCGGGGGGTTCATCGGCGCGCGGATGGCGATGCGACACGGCAACGAGTTCATCCGGGTGGTGTTCCTCGTGGTCATCGGCATCCTGGCGGTCAAGTTGGCGTGGGACACGGTGGCCCAGTGGACGTGAGGCGTCCCGCGGAGCCGACGTAGACTCGCCCCCATGACCCTCCCGAGCCCCGAACCCGGCCGCCACCCGCTGCTCGACGAGTCACCGTTGCCGTACGGGTTGCCCGACTTCGCGGCGATCGACGAGGCGGAACTGGAGCCGGCCATCCGGACGGCGATCGACGATCACGCGGCCGAGGTCGCGGCGATCGTGGCCAACCCGGAACCGCCGTCCGTCGCCAACACGGTCATCGCCCTCGAGCGGTCGGGCCGGGCGCTCCACCGGGTCCTGTCGGTGTTCTACGGGCTCCTCGGTCCGGATGCGACCCCCGCCCGGCTCGACGTGGACCGGGTGGTCTCGCCGCTCCTGGCCGCCCACGGCTCGGCCGTCATGACCGATCAGGGCCTCCACGCGCGGGTCGACGCCGTCCACTCGGCGTTGGAGTCGGGGGAGGTGGAGGTCGACGACGAGACCGCGCGGCTGATCCGTCGGCATCACCGTGACCTCCTCCGGGCGGGTGCGGGACTCGACGAGGCGGGCCGCGAGCGGCTGACGGCGATCGACACCAGGTTGGCCGAACTGACCACGGCGTTCGGGGAGAACCTGCTCGCCTCCACCGCCGAGCTCGCCGTCCCCGTGACCGACGAGGCGGAGCTGGCCGGTCTGCCCGCGTCCATGCGCTCGTCGCTCGCCGCCGCGGCCGCGGAGGCGGGACGCGAGGGTTGGCTCATCCCGCTGGGACTGCCCACGGTGCAGCCGATCTCCGCGTGGCTGGACCATCAGGGTCTGCGGCGGCGGGTCATGGAGGCCTCGCTGCGACGGGGTTCGACCCCGGAGCACGACAACTCCCCGATCGTCCTGGAGATCGTCCGGCTCCGCGCCGAGCGCGCGCACCTGTTGGGGCTGGGCTCCCACGCCGAGCACGTACTCGCCGTGGAGACGGCCGGGTCGCCCGAGGCGGCACGAGGTCTGCTGCTCGACGTGGTCGACGCCGCCGTCACCAATGCCCGCAACGAGGCCAAGGACCTGCTCGGCGGGGAGGACCGCGAGTTGAACCCGGCCGACTGGGCCTGGGAGTCCGAGCGGCTGCGCGCCGACCGCTTCCAGGTGGACGACGCACGCGTCCGGCCGTACTTCGAGCTCGAGCGCGTGCTGCGCGACGCGGTCATGCACTCGGCCTCCGAGCTCTACGGTCTGCGCTTCGCCGAGCGGACGGACCTGCGCGGATTCCTCCCGGACGTCCGGGTGATCGAGGTCTTCGACGACCAGCGGGACCAGCCCGACGCCGGGATCGGTCTGCTGCTCCTCGACTACTACGCACGTCCGACCAAGCGGGGCGGGGCCTGGATGAGTTCGTTCCGCGACCAGTCCCGGCTCCTGGATTCGCGTCCCGTCGTCGTCAACGTCATGAACCTGTCCCGCCCCGCGGCGGGTGAGCCGACGCTGCTCACCATGGACGAGGTCACGACGATGTTCCACGAGTTCGGGCACGCCCTCCACGGCCTGCTCTCGGACGTGGAGTACCCGGTGTTCTCCGGGACCTCGGTGCCCCGCGACTTCGTCGAGTTCCCCTCACAGGTCAACGAGATGTGGGCGCGCCGGCCGGAGATGCTCGCGCGATACGCCCGGCACGTGGAGACGGGGGAGCCGATCGCCGAGGATCTGGTCGCGCGGATGCGGGAGGCCGAACGCTTCGGTGAGGGGCAGGCCACCGTCGAGTACCTCGCCGCCGCCCTCCTGGACCTGGCCTGGCACTCGCTGACCCTCGAGGAGGCCGAGGCGGTGACGGATGTCGACGAGTTCGAGGCCAGGGTGCTGGCCGAGGCGGGACTGGACGTCCCCGGCGTCGAGCCCAGGTACCGGTCGCGGTACTTCCAGCACATCTTCGCCGGCGGGTACTCGGCGGCCTACTACTCCTACTTCTGGGCCGAGGTGCTCGACGCGGACGCCGCCGAGTGGTTCGCCGAACGTGGGGGACTGAAGCGGTCCTCGGGGGACGCGATGCGCCGTGAGGTCCTGTCCCGCGGCGGGGCGATCGACTTCCTCGACGCCTACCGGGCGATGCGCGGTGCGGACCCGAGTCCCTCGGCGCTGCTGCGTCGCCGGGGCCTGGACAGTTCGGTGGTGGGCGGCCGCGAGGTCGCCACCGCCGGCCGGTCGTAGGATCGATCCGTGACGGCATTCCTCGAGTTCTGGGACAGGGTCGAGCTCTGGCTCGCCACCCTGCCGTTCCCCCTGCAGGTGTTCATCATGCTCGCCGCCGGAGTCCCGCTGTTCTTCCTGGTCGCGGTGGTCATCGAGCGGGTGGCCGATGTGCTCGTGCACCGGTTCCGGGGGCTCGTCGCCGCCGGGGACCCCGAGACCGGGAAGGAGGTCCTGTAGATGCCCCGGTCGCGTGTGACTCTCGCCCTGATCCTGCTGATCGCGCTCGTCGTGATCGCGTGGCTCATCCTCGACGTCTGGTGAGGACGGGCCGTCCGCGGAACCGACTCTGCGGGACGGACTCCGGACGTACACTCCCTCCATGCAGCGCCTGAGTGGACTTGACGCCAGCTTCCTCTACTTCGAGACCAGGGCCCAGCTCCTGCACGTGTGCGGGTTGATCGTCCTCGACGGGTCCGAGATGAACGGCGGCTACTCGTTCGACGCGCTGCGGGCGGAACTCGCCCGCCGGGTCACCGGGATGCCGGGTTTCCGGCGCAAGTTGCACGACTCACTGCTGAACATCGACCACCCGGTATGGGTCGAGGCCGAGGACTTCAACATCGACCACCACCTCCACCGGGTCGGCCTGCCGGAACCGGGTGGTGACGAGGTCCTTGCCGAGTTGTGCGGTCACCTGGCCAGCCAGCCGATAGACCGATCGATGCCGCTGTGGCAGATGTACGTCATCGAGGGGCTGCCCGACGGACGGTTCGCGGTCTTCGCCAAGATGCACCACTCGACCGTCGACGGCGTCACGGGCGCCAACATGATGTCGCAGCTGTGCTCGCTCACCCCGGAGGATCCGTCCCTCGACCAGGAACTGGTGCAGGAGACCGCCGGAGGCTCGGGAGCCCTCGAACTGGCCGTCGGCGGGGCGTTGTCCCGGCTGGCCACCCCGTGGCGTCTGGCCTCGCTGTTGCCGGGGACACTGGGTGTCCTTCCCTCGTGGATCAACAGGGCCCGCAAGGGTCTCGCCATGCCGGCACCGTTCACCGCCCCGCGCACCCCGTTCAACCGCACCATCACCGGGCACCGGTCCATCTCCTACGCCAGTGTGGACCTGGACCAGGTCAAGCGGATCAAGAACGCCTTCGGCACCACCGTCAACGACGTCGTGCTGGCCCTCTGCTCGACCGCCCTGCGCAACTACCTCGACGACCTGGACGAGTTGCCGTCGAAGCCCCTCATCGCGATGGTCCCGATGTCGGTGCACGCCGCGGAGTCACGCCCCGGCACCAACCGGGTGTCGGGAATGTTCATGTCGCTCGCCACGGACATCGACGACCCGGTCGAGCGTCTGGAGTCGATCCGGGACGCCAACACCGTCGCCAAGGACCACACCGACGCACTCGACGCCAATCTCCTGACCGACTGGGCGCAGTTCGCGGCGCCGTCCGTCTTCGGTTCCGCGGTCCGGATGTACTCGCGCCTGAGGCTCTCCGAGCGCCACCCGGTGGTGCACAACCTCATCATCTCCAACGTGCCCGGTCCGAACATCCCGCTGTACTTCCTCGGGGCCAGGGTCACGAAGATGCTGCCGGTGGGGCCGGTGTTCCACGGCGCCGGCCTCAACTGCACGGTGATGTCGCTCGACGGAGAGCTGCACTTCGGGTTCATCGCGTGCAAGGACCTCGTTCCCGACCCCTGGCCCATGGCCCGCGCGGTGAGCGAGGCCATGGAGGAACTCGTCGAGGCCGCCGAGAAGCGCGAGGCGAGCGGGACCCCCACGGCGGAGCGGATGTCCGCCGCCGAGTTGGCGCAGTTGCGGAAGGACCTGAAGAAGGCGGGCCGTCAGTCGTCCGCGAGCAAGGACGGGGCCGCCACGAACGCCTCCGACCGACAGCGCCCGGCGAAGAAGGCCCCGGCGAAGAAGTCGACCGCGAAGACGTCGACCGCGGAGAAGACGACCGCGAGGAAGGCCCCGGCGAAAAAGGCTCCAGCGAAGAAGGCTCCCGCGAAGAAGACCTCGGCCACCACCAAGACGACAGCCGCCAGGAAGTCGACCGCCCACAGGAAGACGTCCACCGCGACCAAGCCGACCGCCGAGAAGACCACGGGCCGGACCGCCCCCGCCTCGACATCGGCTAATGAGAAGTCGGCCTCCAGGACCGCCGCCGCGAGGAAGACCTCGGCCCGGAAGACGTCCGACAAGCCCACGGGTTCCAAGCCCGTCACCCCCGTCGAGCGCACGGCGAACCCGTCATCCGGCACTGTGGGCTCCGTGCCCAGACCAGACACCTCTTCCGCGTCCGAACCGGAGCCCGATACCGCCACGGGGCCCGACGCCGCCGCACCGACCTACGGCGCCCCGGCCGCCACCGTTCCGGACGAGGGCCCCGCGACCTCCGAGTCGGGGGGCGGTGAGACCGGGGGCGACCGCGTGACCGGTCAGGCGTGACGACCGGGGCCCACGATCCGGCTGGTCTCGCCCTCTCCCCGCCGCCGCGCGACCCGCGGGCGCCGTTCGGGATCTACCTCCACGTCCCGTTCTGCGCGTCCCGCTGTGGCTACTGCGACTTCAACACGTACACGGCCGGGGAACTAGGGTCCGCCACCTCGCCCGCCGACTGGGAACGGGCGGCCGCACTGGAGATCGAGCGGGCGGCGTCGGTGCTGGCCGGGTCGGGCACCCCGCCGAAGGTCGACACCGTCTTCGTCGGCGGCGGAACCCCGTCGCTGGTGGGTGCGGACGTTCTGGTGGGGATGCTCGATCGGATCCGGTCGACGTTCGGGCTCGCGCCCGGAGCCGAGGTGACCACCGAGAGCAATCCCGAATCCACCTCCCCGGAGTTCTTCGGACGACTGCGCGAGGGCGGATACACGCGGATCTCGCTGGGGATGCAGTCCACCGCGGCGCACGTCCTGCGCGTCCTGGACCGCGCCCACACCCCCGGTCGCCCGCAGGAGGCGGTCGCCGAGGCCGCCCGAGCCGGGTTCGACCACGTCAACCTGGACGTGATCTACGGGACGCCGGGGGAGACCGACGACGACCTCGCCCGCACCCTCGACGCCGTGGTCGACGCAGGGGTGGACCACGTGTCCGCCTACTCGCTCATCGTCGAGGACGGCACCGCCCTGGCCCGGAGAATCCGTCGGGGAGAACTGCCCGGGACCGTCGACGACGTGCTGGCCGACCGCTACGAACAGGTGGCGGAGCGACTGTCGCGCTCGGGGTTCCACTGGTACGAGGTCTCCAACTTCGCGACCGACGAGTCGGGTTACTGCCGTCACAACATGGGGTACTGGCGCGGCGGTGACTGGTGGGGGATCGGACCCGGGGCGCACTCCCACGTCGCCGGAGCCCGGTGGTGGAACCTGCGCCATCCTGCGCGCTACGCCGCGGCGTGCGACGCCGGGGACCTCCCGGTCGAGGGCGGGGAGCGACTGCACGACGACGACCGCCACCTCGAGCGGATCATGACCGGCCTCCGGCTGGCCGAGGGGCTCCCCGACGGGGCGTTCACGGCGCAGGAGAGGGAACGTGCGGACCTCCAGGTGTCGGCGGGTCTGCTACGGCGGCGG
>NZ_JAALED010000528.1:12159-13730 GCF_014145155.1 Dietzia sp. B19
GGTCCCGGGTACGCGTTGACGGAGTCGGGCAGGTTGCTGGCGGACGGTGTCGTGCGCGACGTCCTCCTGTAGAGCCGCTGGCCTAGAATCGTCTGTACGCAGGGCGCGAGGAGGGGGATCCATGTCGAGCACGGCCGATCGTAGGACCGAGGTCTTGCGCGCGATCGTCTCCGACTACATCGCCTCGCACGAGCCGGTCGGCTCCAAGACGCTGGTCGACCGCCATTCCCTGGGGGTCTCCAGTGCGACGATCCGCAACGACATGGCCGTCCTCGAGGCGGAGGGCTTCATCGTCCAGCCCCACACCAGTTCCGGACGGATCCCCACGGAGAAGGGCTACCGCCACTTCGTCGACTCGATCGAGGAGATCACCCCCCTCTCGCGCGCCCAGCGGAAGGCCATCCAGGCGTTTCTCGAGGGTGCCGTCGACCTGGACGACGTCCTCCGGCGGGCCGTGCGGTTGCTCTCCCAGCTCACCCGCCAGGTCGCCGTCGTCCAGTACCCGGTCCTGGGCCGCTCCACCGTGCGCCACCTGGAGGTGGTGAGCCTGGCCCCCACCCGTCTGTTGCTGGTGCTGATCACCGACACCGGCAGGGTGGACCAGCGGACCGTCGAACTCGCGGCCCCGCTGACGGACGACCATCTGGCCGAGCTCCGGTCCCTCCTCTCGGAGGCGGTCGCGGACAAGCGGCTCAGCGAGGCCTCCGAGGCCCTGGCGGCCACGCCTGACCGCGCTCGTCCGGACCACCGCGATGCGGCGGAACGGTGCGTGACGGTGCTGGTGGAGACATTGGTGGAGCAGCCCGACGACCGAATCGTCCTGGGCGGCACCGCCAACCTCACGCGCAGCGCAGCCGACTTCGACGGGTCCCTCAGGTCGGTCCTCGAGGCCCTGGAGGAGCAGGTCGTGATCCTCCGGCTGCTCTCGGCGGCGCAGTCCGTGGGGATGGGAGGGCCCGGAGGGGTCACCGTCCAGATCGGGGAGGAGACCCGGGCGGCGGAGATCCGCGGCGCGTCGGTGGTGTCCTCCGTGTACGGTTCCGAGCGCCAGATGCTCGGCGGGATGGGGGTGCTCGGGCCCACGAGGATGGACTACCCGGGAACAATCGCCTCGGTCGCCGCTGTTGCCCACTACGTGGGCGAGATCCTGTCCGGGCACTGACGCCCGTAGCCTCACCCGGGACCAGTTCTTCCATTGAGTTCATTTGACGAAAGGCGACACGTGTCACGCGACTACTACGGGACCCTCGGGGTCGATCGGGGTGCCTCGGAGTCCGAGATCAAGCGCGCCTACCGCAAGCTCGCCCGCGAGTTGCACCCCGATGTCAACCCGTCGGACGAGGCGCGTGAGCGGTTCACGGAGATCACGGCGATGTACGAGGTCCTCACCGACCCCGAGAAGCGCCGTGTCGTGGACATGGGCGGCGATCCCCTCGACTCGTCGCCCGGCGGCGGATACGGCGGCGGTTTCGGTGGCGGTGGCTTCGGCGCCGGCGGCGGTCTCGGCGACGTGTTCGAGGCGTTCTTCGGTGGCGGCGGGGGCGGCGGCGGACGCGGCCCCCGGAGCCGCG
>NZ_JAALED010000529.1:0-10101 GCF_014145155.1 Dietzia sp. B19
GCGTCAGATCCGGTCGACCAGCAGCTTGGCGAAGGCGGCGGGGTCGGCGAGCGTGCCCCCCTCGGCCAGGACGGCCGCGCCCGAGAGCAACCGCGCCGTGTCGGCGAGGCCCGGGGCCGACGGATCCTCGGAGTACTGAGAGCGCAACCGCTCGACCAAGGGATGCGAGGGGTTGAGCTCCAGGATCCTCTTGCTCACGGGCAGCTCCATGCCCGAGGCCCGGTACATCGCCTCGAGCTGCGGGGTCATGTCGAACTCGTCGCCCACCATGCAGGCCGCGGACTCGGTGAGCCGCTGCGACAACCGCACCTGCTTGACCTCGTCGGACAGCTCCTCGCCCAGCCACTCGAGTAGGCCGGTGAACTCCGCGGAATCCGCCTGGCCCTTCTCCTCCTCGACCGGGGAGCCGATACCGGACAGGTCCACGTCGCCCTTGGCCACCGAGCGCAGGCGTCTGCCGTCGACCTCGCCGACCGCGTCCACCCACACCTCGTCGACCGGGTCGGTGAGCACCAACACCTCGACGCCCCGCGCCCGGAAGGCCTCCAGGTGCGGGGAGTTCTCCACCGCCGCGCGGGACGTGCCGGTGAGGTAGTAGATCTCCTCCTGCCCCTCGGCCATGCGGGAGACGTACTCGGCGATGGTGGTGCCCACCTCGTCGTCGTCGCCCCCGGTGGCCTCGTCGGAGGCTGCACGAGTGGACGCGAAGGTGCTCACGGCGAGGAGCTGCTCCCGGGCGTCGACGTCGGAGATCAGGCCCTCCTTGAGAACCGCTCCGAAGTTCTTCCAGAACGAGCGGAACTCCTCCGGACGGTCGGTCCTGATCTGCTCGATCGTCTGCAGGGCCCGCTTGACCAGGCGCTTGCGGATCGCTCGGATCTGGCGGTCCTGCTGCAGGATCTCGCGCGAGACGTTGAGCGAGAGGTCCTGGGCGTCGACGATGCCCTTGACGAAGCGCAGGAACGGCGGCACCAGCTCCTCGCAGTCGTCCATGATGAAGACTCTGCGGACGTAGAGCTGGACGCCGCGCTTGGTATCCGGGGAGAAGAGGTCGAACGGCACCTGCGTGGGCAGGAAGAGCAGTGCCTGGTACTCGAACGTCCCCTCGGCCTTGAGGGTGATGGTCTCCAGCGGCTCGTCCCAGGCGTGGGAGACGTGACGGTAGAACTCCGAGTACTCCTCGTCGGTCACCTCGGAGCGGGGCCGCGTCCACAGCGCCTTCTGGGAGTTGAGGGTCACGGTCTCGGTGAGGGTGTTCTCCGCGGCGGGGTCGTTCCCCTCGTCGTCGTCCCCCGTCGGCTCCGGTGCCGACCTCTCGACCTCCATCCGGATCGGCCAGGCGATGAAGTCCGAGTAGGTGCGCACGACCCGGCGCAGCGTGGACTCCGCGGCGTAGTCGGGCAGCGCCGCGTCCCCACCGGCGGGCTTGAGCTGCAGGATCACCGAGGTGCCCTGCGGGGCGTCCGGTGCCTCCTCGATCGTGTAGGTGCCCTCGCCGCCCGAGGTCCAGCGCGTACCCGTGGCCTCGCCGGCCTTGCGCGTGACCAACGTGACCGCGTCGGCGACCATGAACGTGGAGTAGAAGCCGATGCCGAACTGGCCGATGAGGTCCGCGGTGACCTGCTCACTGGCCTCGCCCGACTCCTGCGCCGCGCGGGCCGCGGCGAGGGCCTCGCGCATCTGACCGGTGCCCGACTTGGCGAGCGTGCCGATGAGGTCGACCACCTCGTCGCGGGACATCCCGATGCCGTTGTCGCGGATCGTCAGCGTCCGTGCCTGCTCGTCGGGGATCAACTCGATGTGCAGGTCCGAGGTGTCGACCCCCAGCGAGGAATCCTGGAGAGCTGCCAGTCGCAGCTTGTCCAGGGCGTCGGAGGAGTTGGAGATGACCTCTCGGAGGAAGGTGTCCGGGTTGGAGTAGATCGAGTGGATCATCAGATCCAGCAGCTGCCGGGTCTCTGCCTGGAACTCCCGGGTCTCGGCTGCGCCGGAGGTCTGCGGGCTCATGGTGGCGAGGGTTCCTCTCTCTGTGATGGGCGGGTCTGTGGGATGGGCGGGCGCGCCCCGTGAGGGCACCTCCACCGGACCGGTCACGACGTGCTGTTCACGACGACACGATCAACCTACTGTGGGGTCCGGACATTCCGGAGGAGCCCCCGTGACCGAGAACCCGCTGCCCCACGACCACCTGGCCGTCCTCGACGCCGCCACCGAGCTGTTCGGGCGGGCGCTCGCCGACGGGCTCGACGGCGACTGCGGGTCGTGCCCCGGATGGAGTCGCCGGGACTGCGCCAACCACGTCCTCGGAGGCGGTCTGCGGTACGCGGCCTATTTCCCGCGCCTGCCGGAGTCCGAGATCGGTTGGACCCGGACAGCGGACCATGCCGGCGACGACCCCGTGGGTGCGCTGTCCCGTACCTCCGCCGGGCTTCGTGACCGGCTGGCCTCGGCCCCCGACGCCGATGAGCTGGTCGCCCACCGGCTCGCGGAGATCCCCGTCCGGGACCTGCTGGCGCTGCGGGTCTTCGAACTCGTCGTGCACGCCCATGACCTGCGCGGAGAATCATGGGAGTCCGACGAGGCCGAGACGCTCGCCGGCTGGGTGCTCGAGAACGGGCGGGACGTGGTGGAGCTCATGCGCACCTTCGGGGTGCTGGCCCCGGCGCGATCCGTGGGACCCGATGCGGACGCGCGTGCCGGGCTGCTCGCGGTGGCGGGCCGCGACCCCGGTTGACGGACACCGCCGCCCACCTTGCGCACACGCTCACCCCGGTCGGCGGAGGGCGATATTTCTCGTGACTGCGGCCGGCGACCGGTCTAGCGTCGATCATGCGGAGAACACCTCAGGCACGGGCCGGGGCGCGCAGGCGAGAGGATCCGCGATGGCCATGCAGTCCAGCCCCTACATCTCCTTCCCGGGTAACGCCTCCGAGGCGTTCCCGTACTACCGCGACCTCTTCGGTGGCCGACTCGACCTGATGACCTACGACCAGATGCCGCCGATGGAGGGAATCCCGTTCACCCCGCCGTCCGGGTCGGTCGCCCACGCGACGCTGGAGGCCCCGGGCATCACCCTCACCGGTGGCGACGCCATGGGCGAGGACCTGCCCCGGCTCGCCAGTGACGTCTACTCGTTCCTGCTCGCCTTCGACACCACCGACGAGGCCCGCACCTTCATCGCCACCGTGGCCGACGACGGGGGCGAGCTGGCGATGCCGTTCGAGGTGGCTCCCTGGGGCGACCACTACGGTCAGGTCCGGGATCGGTTCGGCATCCGCTGGGACGTGGTGGTCGACGGATCGGCCGGGTGATTTCCGGCTGACCGCCCCGTGACACCCGTATCGATCACCTCCGCTTGTTACGGTTCAGCCATGGATATCTCCGGAGCAAGTGCAATCGTCACGGGCGGTGCGTCGGGAATCGGCGCCGCCGTCGTCCGTCAGCTCGCCGCGCAGGGTGCGAAGGTGGTCGTCGCCGACCTCAACGCCGAGAAGGGTGAGGCCCTCGCAGGCGAGGTCGGCGGCGTGTTCGTGGCCGTCGACGTGACCAAGACCGAGGACAACATCAAGGCCGTGGAGGCCGCGCTCGAGCTGGGCCCGCTGCGATACCTGGTCAACTCGGCCGGCATCGGCTGGGCGCAGCGCACGATCGGCCGGGACGGCGAGTTCGCCTCGGCCTTCGACATCGACTCGTTCCGCAAGGTCATCGACATCAACCTCGTCGGCTCGTTCGACATGCTCCGACTGGCCGCCACGGCCATGTCCCGCGGCGAGGCCGACGAGGACGGCCAGAAGGGCGCGATCGTCAACATGGCCTCCGTCGCCGCGTTCGACGGGCAGATCGGCCAGGCCGCGTACTCCGCGTCCAAGGGCGGCATCGTGGGCCTGACCCTGCCCGTGGCCCGTGACCTGTCGGCCGCCGGGATCCGCCTCAACACCGTCGCCCCCGGCCTCATCGACACCCCGATCTACGGCGAGGGCCCCGACTCGGAGGCGTTCAAGGCCAAGCTGGGCGAGAGCGTCCTGTTCCCCAAGCGTCTCGGCTCGGGCGACGAGCTGGCGTCGATGGTCATGGAGCTGCTCACCAACCCGTACATGAACGCGCAGACCGTGCGCGTCGACGGTGGCATCCGGATGCCACCGAAGTGAGCTGACACCGCAGTGGGCTGACACCTCAGTGCGCTGACACCGCAGTGCGCTGACCCCTCAGTGCGCTGACCCCGGGTCGCCCCGGGTACACGACGGCCCCGCCGGATCGGATTCCGGCGGGGCCGTCGTGCGTATCCAGGGCCCGGCGTACGGCCACGCCGCGCCCGTCCCTCACTGTTCACATCCTCGGACCGCAGCCGCTCGTGTCCCTGAACTCTCGCCTGCGCAACTGCGCAGGCCGGTGTTCATCGAGACGGGCGCCTGCCCCGCAGGTGTACAGGCGCGGGAGCAGATGCCCGCCCGCCCGCCCGGGGGTGTCAGGCCCTGGCGCGGCGCTTCTTCAGACGCCCCTCGAGGTAGACGGCGAGCTTGGTGAGCGTGTAGTTGATGATCACGAAGAGGATGCCGGCCACGATGTACGCGGGAACGGTGTTGGCGTAGGCGGAGCCGAGGGTCTTGGACCAGTTGAGCAGCTCCAGGTAGGTGATGCCGTACCCCAGTGCGGAGTCCTTGAGGACGACGACGAGTTGGCCGACGAGGGCCGGGAGCATGGCCGTGAGCGCCTGGGGGAGCTGGATCGAGCGCAGCACCTGCCCCGGGGTGAGCCCCACCGCGAGTCCCGCCTCGGTCTGCCCCGAGGGCAGACCGTGGACTCCCGAACGGACGAGCTCCGCGATGACGGCACCGTTGTAGAGGGTGAGCGCGGTGACCACCGCGGCCAGCGGCGCGTGCTGATTGGGCACGATGTTCGAGGTGGCGAAGTACCCGAAGTAGGCGAACACCATCATCAGCAGCACCGGGACCGAGCGGAAGAACTCCACGATCACGCTGCAGAACCACCGCAGTGGGGCGAACGGCGAGAGCCTGCCCATGCCGAAGAGCAGCCCGAAGATCACCGCGAGGACGATCGAGATGGCCGCCGCGGTGAACGTCCCCTTGAGACCGGGGATCAGGTAGGAGGTCCACACCTCCGGGTCGGTGACGAACGGCTCCCACATGAACGCCTGCAGCTGGCCGGCGGCCTCGAACTGGATGTAGACCACGTAGGCGATGCCGACGGCGATCAGGGCACCGATCACCGTGAAGATCTTGTGGCGGAGGCGGGCCTTGGGGCCCGGGGCGTCGAACAGGACGGCCTGGGTGCTCATCGCTTCACCGACAGCTTCCGTGAGAGGGACGTGGTCCAGAGTCCGATCGGGAGGGTGAGGATCACGAACACCATGGCGAAGAAGAAGAACGTCGGCAGGCTCGCGCCCTCGTTCTCCGTGATCACCTGGAGCAGCCCCGCCGAGTCGCCCACGCCGATGACGGCGGCGACCGTCGAGTTCTTGATGAGAGCGATGATCACCGAACCCATGGGTGCGATGGACCCTCGGAACGCCTGCGGGAGGATCACCTCCCGCAGCGACTGCCCGAACCCGAGTCCGATGGACCGGGCGGCCTCGGCCTGGCCCACCGGGACCGTGTTGACACCGGAGCGCAGGGCCTCGCAGACGTACGCCGCGTGGTAGACGGCGAGCATGATCGCGGCCCACCAGAAGGCGTTGCGGGCGAAGTCGTCCGAGACGGACAGCTGGAGGATGAAGGACAGGCCGAGGATGCTGAACACCATCAGCAGCGTCAGCGGCAGGTTCCGGAAGATGTTGACGTAGGAGGTGCCGAGTCCGCGGAGGACGGCCACCGGGGAGACCCGCAGGATCGCGATGATCGTCCCCAGCACCAGTGCGCCCACCGTCCCGAGGAGCGAGAGCTGAATGGTGACCCACACCGCCCCGAGGACGTCATAGTCGGCGAAGATATCGCCCATGGTCCACCTTCCGTCATGAGGTGTGGAGGGCCTCCGCGCCACCGTTCACCGGTGGCGCGGAGGAGTTGTCAGGTCAGATCAGGCGCAGGCGTCCGGGTTGGGCGGGTTGCCCTCTCCCGGCTCGAAGCCCGCCGCTCCGAGGTTCTCCTCGACGGCCGCGTCCCAGCTGCCGTCGGAGATCATCTCGCGGATGGCCTCGTTGATCTGCTCGCACTTCTCCGTGTCGCCCTTCTGGATACCGATCCCGTAGAGCTCCTCGGAGAAGGGGGATCCGACCACCTTGAGCTGACCCTGGTACTGGTCCTGCGCGGCGTAACCCGCGAGGATCGTGTCATCCGTGGTGAGTGCGTCGACCGCGTTGGAGACCAGTGCCGAGACGCACTCGGAGTAGGTGCCGAACTCCTGGAGGTTGACCCCCGGGACCTCCTCCTGGACGTTCTGCGCCGAGGTCGACCCGGAGACCGAGCACAGGCGCTTGCCGTCGAGCGACTCCGGCCCGGTGATGCTGTCGTCGTCCGCGCGGACCAGGAGGTCCTGGCCGGCGATGAAGTACGGTCCGGCGAAGTCGACCTTCTCCTTGCGGGAGTCGGTGATCGAGTAGGTGGCCACGATCATGTCCACCTGCCCGGTCTCGAGGAGGGTCTCGCGCTGCGCGCTCGGTGCCTGGACCCACTCGATGTCCTCGGCGGGGGTGCCGAGCTTCTCGGCCACGTAGGTGGCCACGTCGACGTCGAGCCCGTTGTAGTCGTTGCCCACCTTCAGCCCCAGGCCCGGCTGGTCGAACTTGATGCCGATCCGGAGCTGGTTCTCGCCCCCGTCATCGTTCCCGCACGCGGCCAGGCCGAGAGCCAGGGTGACCGCCGCTGCGGCCGATCCGATCCGTCGGAAGTTCATGTGTTCTCCTCGTGAAATGGGTGGGTCGAGATCTGGGGGAGGTGATTCTGGAACGGGGGCCCGGTTCGGGGGTGGTGAGCGGACCCGAGCCGACTCAGTTGGTCAGGATCTTGGACAGGAAGTCCTTGGCACGGGCGCTCTGCGGGTTGGTGAAGAAATCCTCAGGGGTGGCCTGTTCGACCAGTTCCCCGTCGGCCATGAAGATGACGCGGTCGGCGGCCTTGCGCGCGAATCCCATCTCGTGGGTGACCACGACCATGGTCATCCCGGACCTCGCCAGCCCGGTCATCACGTCGAGGACCTCGTTGATCATCTCCGGGTCCAGGGCGGAGGTGGGCTCGTCGAAGAGCATGACCTTGGGGTCCATCGCGAGGGACCGCGCGATGGCGACACGCTGCTGTTGACCACCCGAGAGCTGGGCCGGGTACTTGGACGCCTGGTGCTCGACACCCACCCGCTCCAGCAGTTCCATCGCCCGCTTCTCCGCGACGGCCTTGGACTGTTTGCGCACCTTGATGGGGCCGAGGGTGACGTTCTCGAGGATCGTCTTGTGCGCGAACAGGTTGAACGACTGGAAGACCATGCCGACGTCCGCACGGAGCTTGGCGAGCGCCTTGCCCTCCTCGGGCAGCTCCTTGCCGTCGATGGTGATCGAGCCCGACTCGAAGGTCTCGAGCCTGTTGATCGCCCTGCACAGCGTCGACTTGCCCGAGCCCGAGGGGCCGATCACGACGATGACCTCGCCCTGATCGATGGACATGGTGATGTCCTTGAGCGCCTGGAAGTCACCGAAGTGCTTGTTCACGCCTGAGATCTCGACGAGTGCCATGGGAGCGATCATAGGCGGCTGAGGATTCATCGAGGATCGACTCGCCGATTGGACCTTTCCGGTCGACAACCTCACCGACCCTCCGTACCGTCAACCCATGGCGATATCAGACGTGAAGGAATACGCCCATCTCTCCGCCGAGGACGTCGAGGCGATCGGTGAGGAACTCGACGCGATCCGCCAGGAAGTCGTGGACTCGCTCGGCGAATCCGACCGCCGGTACGTGCAGAACACGATCCGTCTCCAGCGCGGACTGGTGGCCGGTGGCCGGGCGGTCCTCCTCTTCTCCGGGTACCGCCCGGCGTGGCTGGTGGGGACCGGGATGCTGGCCGCGGGCAAGATCATCGAGAACATGGAGCTCGGCCACAACGTGATGCACGGGCAGTGGGACTGGATGAACGACCCGGTCATCCACTCCACCACCTGGGAGTGGGACATCGTGGGCACCTCCGAGCACTGGAAGGCCACTCACAACCATCACCACCACACGTACACCAACATCATCGGGATGGATGACGACGTCGGGTACGGCGTGGTCCGTGTGACGCGTGACCAGCCGTGGAACCCGGCGTACTCGCTGAACCTGGTGTGGAACACCATCCTGGCGTTCACCTTCCAGTGGGGCGTGGGGGTCCAGCACCTCGAGATCGCGCCGGGCACCATCAACTCGTCCGGCCGGGCCGAGCAGAAGCGGCGCATCGGGCAGTTCCTGCGCAAGGCCCGCCGTCAGGTGGGCAAGGACTACGTGTGGTTCCCGCTCCTGTCGGGCCCCAACTGGAAGTCGACGATGGCCGCCAACGCCACCGCCAACGTCATCCGGAACCTGTGGTCCAACGCCGTGATCTTCTGCGGGCACTTCCCGGACGGTGCGGACAAGTTCACCCTGGAGGACCTCTCCGAGGAGACCCAGGCGCAGTGGTACCTGCGTCAGATGCTCGGCTCCGCCAACTTCACCGGAAGCCAGCTCACCCACTTCATGTCGGGCAACCTCTCGTACCAGATCGAGCACCACCTCTTCCCCACCATCCCGTCCAACCGGTACGGCGAGATCTCGGAGAAGGTCCAGGACGTCTGCCGTCGCTGGGATCTGCCGTATACGACGGGTCCGCTGTACAAGCAGTACTGGCAGTCGTGGCGCACGATCGCCAAGCTCTCGCTGCCCGACCGCTTCCTCAAGGCCACCACGGACGACGCGCCGGAAACCAGGTCGGAGCGCATGTTCGAGGGTGAGCCGCGGACCTACGACGATCACGCGGGCCCCCGGTCGGGCCTGGTCACCGCTCTCAAGCACCGGACCGACCCGAATCAGCTCCGGCGCCTGACCCGCACGGTCTGACGGTGGCGGACGACCGGCCGGACGAGGGAGCTACCTCCGGCGACCGGACGCCGAGCGTCGACGAGACGCATCGGCGACCACCCGGCGCGACCGACGCCGAGGTGGAGGCCGCAGGCACCGCCACCGAGGCACTGGAGTACGTGGAGCGGGCCCGGGGGCACCTCTATGACCTGCACCAGCTGATCGGGCGCGCGGACATCCTCTACCAGCAGGCCGCGGATCAGCTGGAGGCGGTCGGCCGGACCGAGCTCGCGGAGCTGATCCGGACCGAGATGGTCGGGGTGAACGTCCTCCACGGGCGGTGGACGTTCCAGATGGTCGAGGAGTTCGACGACGGGTTCTGGACCACTGCCCGAGAGGTCAGCAAGGCCGTCCGGGACGAGGTCACCGACGGGCGTCGCCACGTCTACGAGGCCGAACTCAAGGAGCGGAACCGGTCCGCGGGCACCACGGGTCATGAGGCGACCCCGCGGGAGAATCTCTGACCTCCGCGGGGTCGGCCGGTGTCAGCCGGTCCGGTGTCGGCCCGCCATGGCGTGCCGTTCGGACTCGGTCGTCCCACCCCAGACCCCGTAGAGTTCCTTCGATTCCATGGCGAACTGCCGACAGGGGTCGAACACCGGGCAGCCCTGACAGACGGCCTTGGCCCTCTCCTCCTTGCGACGGCGTTCGCCCTTCGATTCGTCCTCTGCGCTGTAGAACAGGTCTTCGAGATCGATGCAGGCGGCATCGTCCCGCCACGACCAGAACTCCGCAGTGGGTTCGAGGTTCCTGTATCTGGGCACGGCGCCTCCTTCCCGCGACGCTGAAGTGCCCTGCCATGAGCCCTGGATGTTCAGAACGCGGTTGACTCCATCCTGACAGTCGACGCGGCGAGGTCAAACGGAAATTAGCGAGCGTAGGCTAACCTTTCTCGGCAAAAGTCGACGGGGGCTGCGCTTTTCGGAGCCTGTGGCCAGAGGTTAGAGTTCGGCAATTCTCCGGGGCCGACTCTTCATCTGCTGAGACGAGTGGCGGAAGTGGGCCTCGTCAGCTGCCGAACCGGGCCGTCGTCGCCCCGCGGATCACCTCGGCGGCGCGGGCCGCC
>NZ_JAALED010000529.1:10148-11862 GCF_014145155.1 Dietzia sp. B19
CGCGCGGATACCTCCGGTCTCCCCGTCCCGTGCCCTCTCCAGTTGTCGGCGGACGGCGTGCCCGACGGCGGTCGGCCCGTCCCCGTAGCGCAACACGCTCACCGCCGGGATCGAGTCCAACGCCCCCGCGGTGGCGTCCTGCTCCCCGTACGGCCGCCGGCCCGGGACCACCACGAGCGGCACGTCAGCGCAGGCGGCGTCGGCAACAGACGACTGGCCCCCTCCGGTGACCACCACGTCGGCCGAACACAGTTCCGGCCAGGGGTCCGCGTGCCATTCGCCGTCCGGGCCGCCCACCTCGAGCCAGTCGGCCACTCCGAGCTCGCGCGCCGTCGATCGGACCGCCCTCCAGAAGCGGTGGTCGCCGCCGGAGCCGGAGCCGTTGAGATGGACGACACGGGGACGACGACGATGCCGTGTCTCGCGAACGCGCCGCTCGAAGCGGGACACTCCGCCGATCTCCGCGACGGGGTTCTCCGTCCGCCGCAGGGTCGCCTGATGCGCCCCCGGTGGCCACGCCCCGATCAACCGCTCCGCAGCACGAACCCGCAGCAGGTGGGGCTCGTCCTCCCTCACCCCGGGCGGCAGGGTGCTGACCATCGGGATGCCGGTCATCCGCGCGGCGAGCGACATGGCGGGAGACGAATCGACCCAGAAGGCGCGGGGTCGTGCGTGGTCCATCCACGCGACGGCGGCGCGGCGGGCGGAGAGGGTGAGCTCCTCGGCGTCCTCCTCGTCATCGATGCCGGACGGGAGGTGGACGACGCGGGTTCCCGGGGGGAGGAGCGCGTCGTCGAACTGGCCCGAGATGAGCATCGTGACGTCCAGTCCCCGTTCCCGCAGGGCGCCCATCACCGGAATGGCCCGGTGGAGATGACCGCGCCCCCGGTGGTGGACGTAGACGCCGATCATCGAAACCCCCCTCGGCCCGTCGGCTTATTCCGCTCCGCGGATCGCGCCGAGTAGTGCGTCGCAGAAGGCGGGGAGGTCGTCCGGGTTGCGGCTGGTGAACACGCCGTCCGAGCTGACCAGCTCCTCGTCCACCCACTCGGCTCCGGCGTTGACCAGGTCCGTGCGCAGGCTCGGGTAGGAGGTGACGCGGCGCCCGCGGACGACGTCGGCCTCGATCAGGACCCATGGCGCGTGACAGATGGCCAGGACGGGCTTACCCGCCTCGACCATCTCGCGGACGAGGGTCAGAGCGTGCTGGTCCTGGCGCAGAGCGTCCGGGTTGGCGACGCCGCCCGGCAGGACCAGGACGTCGACGTCGGCGGCGGTCACGTCGGCGCTCGTCCGGTCGACCGCCTGGGTGCCGGCCGGGGTGAGATGGTCGACCAGGTCGACCTCGCCGTCGGACGTGCTGACCAGGAGCGCTGTGTGACCGGCCTCGGTCACCGCCCCCCACGGCTCGGTCAGCTCGACCCGCTCGATCCCCTCACCGGCCACGAGGAATACGACGGTTCTGGTGTCAGTGCGTGCGTCCTGGGTCTCGGTCATAGCCTGATCGTGGGCCCGGACCCCCCTGGCCCGCAACCGGTTCGCCGGTGGCCCCGGGCCCGGCGGTCCGGCACGATACGTGGATGCGACGACGAGACCCGATCGACCGACGAGGGCGGCGCGACCGCCGGCGGGGCGGATGCGGCTGCTCCCTGCTCGTGCTGTTGCTCCTGGTGCTGGGGCTGGCCGTGGCCGCGGAGTTCGGCGCCCGGTGGTA
>NZ_JAALED010000530.1:0-1780 GCF_014145155.1 Dietzia sp. B19
CGCGGACGCGGCCGACGAGCTGAAGGCGGGACTCGAGGCCGTAGCCGGGGGGACCGTGGCCGGGGGAGTCGCCCACGGCGACCGCGTCGTCGTCGGGGCCGCCCATCGGGCCGGCCGCGTGGCCTTCGTGTTCCCCGGTCAGGGTTCCCAGTGGCACGGCATGGGGGCCGGACTCTACGAGAGCGTCCCCCTCTTCGCCGAGCACGTGGACCGGTGCGACGAACTCTTCGGCCGGCATCTCGACTGGTCGGTGCGGGACGTGTTGCGCGGTCTGGTCCCCGAGCGGCCCTCGACCGAGGACAACGTCCAACCGGTCCTGTTCACGATGATGACGGGTCTCGCGCTGCTGTGGAGGACGGTCGGCGTCGACCCCGTCGCGGTCGTCGGTCACTCCCAGGGGGAGGTGGCGGCGGCCTGGTTCGCCGGCGCCCTGTCCCTGGAGGACTCGGTGCTGGTCATCCTGGCCCGGAGCCGCGTCTGGGACCTGTTACCGGACCATGTCGGGGCGATGGCCTCGGTGGGGATGTCCGCGCAGGAGGCCGAGGAGCGGATCGCCCCCTGGGCGGGGAGGATCACGGTCGGGGCGGTCAACAGCGTCGACGTGGTGGTCGTCTCCGGCGAGGTGGACGCGGTCGAGGAGTTCGGCGCGTCGCTCGGTGAGGAGAGCCGCTACCGGCGGATCGCGGCCATCAACGTGGCCGGGCACTCGCCCGTTCTCGACACGGTCAGGCCCGAACTCCATGAGCAGTTGGCCGGCATCCCCTGCGAGCCGCCCTCGACGCCCGTCTACTCGACGGTCACCGGCGGACTGCTGACCGCGCCGATGGATGCCGACTACTGGTGCGACAACGTCATCCGGACGGTCCGCTTCGCGGACGCGGTCGGGGCGATGCTGGCCGACGGGGTGACGACCTTCGTCCAGGTCTCTCCCCACCCGATCCTGCAGTTCGCCCTGCAACGGCTGGTGGACGGCACGGGCGCGCTCCCCCCGATAGGCACCCTCGAGCGCGGACAGGGTGGCGTCGGTCGCCTGCTCCGCGCGTTCGCCGAAGGCCATGTCGTGGGGGCGGACGTCGACTGGACGCGGATGGTCCCGGCCGCTCCCGCGTCGACCGACCCGCCGCGGCGGGCCTTCGCGCACTCCCGCCACTGGCTGGAACCGGTGCCGGTCGGTACCGGTGACCGATCCGTTCACCTCCCCGACGGATCGTGGATCTCGACACGCAGGTACCGGGGTGACGACCTGAGCGAGGGGACGGCGCCGGGTACCAGGATGACCGGCGCCGATCTGCTGCTGCGCACCATGAGAGAGGCCGCGGAGGAGCTCGGCCGGACGACGCTCGCCGAGCTCACCGTCGACGCCCTGCTGGAGTCGCAGGACCACAACACGGTCGAGATCCTCGCCGAGGTGACGGCGGGGCACGAAGGGGTGCGCCGGGTCACGGTCAGCGGGCGAGAGCACGCCGGCGGCGAGGTCAGGGCGTGGGTCCCCCTCGCGAGCGCGGAGATCGTCGGGGTCGACCCCTCCCGGACCACGGGCAGCGCCCCGTGGGAGCCCTGGCGTGAGGTGGGCGATCTCGAGGGCACCGTCCCCCTCGGCCCCGACGTCCCCGGCGCGGTGGTGGGCCTGCGGGTGCTCGAATGGTCCGGGGGGACCGCCGCACACGCGCGTTGGCGCGAGAGCGGCGCGGACACCCCGGGTCGAACCGGCCGGATGATCGACATCGAAGCACTGGACGGCTCCGGTGACCCGGTCCTGCGCGCTGACGGGGTCACGGTA